>JALSIK010000050.1 GCA_026990045.1 Chromatiales bacterium
GACCCCAAGCATAGCAGGCCGGACCAGGCCCGGCAGGCGGCGGCGGAACTTCAGTCGCCCTCGCGGGGAGTGACCCGGAGGATCACCCCGTCCACGCCCGTGACCTCCACCCGGGTGCCGGCGGGGACGTCCGGCCCCTCCACCTTCCAGGTGGTGTCGTCCACCCGCACCTTGCCCGTACCGTTGACGATGGGCTCGTCCAGGGTGAACACCCGGCCCACGTACTGCTCCCCGCGGCGGTTGAGCGCCGGCTGGTCGGTGGCCGGCGGGTGGCGCCGCAGCCACGCGCGCAGGCCCACCACCACCACCAGCGAGGCCACGGCGAAGGTCATCCACTGCGCCTTCCAGCCCAGGTCCGGGACCGCGAACAACAGCGCCCCCACCAGCCCCGCGGCCACGCCCATGCCGAGGAAGAACGCCCCCGGTGCGAACACCTCCAGGATCAGCAGCAGGAGACCGAGGATCCACCAGTGCCAGTATTCCACCGCGTCCAGCATCACGCGCTCCCGCGCCGGCCGGCCGCCGCCTTGGCCAGCTCGCCGATGCCGCCGATGGCGCCGATGACGCTGGACGCCTCCAGCGGCATGAACACCAGCTTGTCGTTGGCGGACGAGGCGATCTTCTCCAGCGCCTCCACGTAGCGGGTCGCCACGAAGTAGTTGATGGCGTTGATGTCGCCCTTGGCGATGGCCTGCGACACCATCTGGGTGGCCCGCGCCTCGGCCTCGGCCTCGCGCTCGCGGGCCTCGGCATCGCGGAAGGCCGCCTCGCGCCGGCCCTCGGCCTCCAGGATAGCGGCCTGCTTCTCGCCCTCCGCGCGCAGGATCTCGGCCTGGCGCTTGCCCTCGGCCTCCAGGATCTCCGCCCGCTTGTCGCGCTCGGCCTTCATCTGCCGCGCCATGGCGTCCACCAGGTCGCGCGGCGGGGTGATGTCCTTGATCTCGATGCGGGTCACCTTCACCCCCCAGGGCGTGGTGGCCTCGTCCACCACCGACAGCAGCTGGGCGTTGATGGCGTCGCGCTGGGACAAAAGCTCGTCCAGGTCCATGGACCCCATGACGGTGCGGATGTTGGTCATGGTGAGGTTGAGGATGGCCACCTCCAGGCGCGCCACCTCGTAGGCCGCCTTGGCCGCGTCCAGCACCTGGAAGAACACCACCCCGTCCACCTGCACCATGGCGTTGTCCTTGGTGATGACCTCCTGCGAGGGCACGTCCAGCACCCGCTCCATCATGTTGAGCTTGGCCCCCACCCGGTCGATGAAGGGCAGAATGAGATTGAGGCCGGGGCGCAGGGTCCGGGTGTAGCGACCGAAGCGCTCCACCGTGTACTCCCAGCCCTGGGGCACGAACTTGAGCCCCGAGAAGATGACCACCACCACCAGCAGCAGGAACACGATGGTGAAAATGCCGGCCAGTTCGATCCCCATTGGATGCCTCCTCGAATTTTCCTGGTTGGTTGTTCTGACAACGCTGCCGCGGCAGCCGGGGGTTGGCGCCGCCGCCCGTCACGATACACTAGGGCCATGGCCGCCGCAGCAAGTCCGAGGATCAAGCCGCCCCGCGCCCTCATGCGCCCGGTGGGGCGGGCCATCGCGGACTTCGACATGATTCGCGAGGGCGACCGCATCCTGCTGGGTCTCTCCGGTGGTAAGGACTCACTCACACTGCTCCACATCCTCGACCACCTGCGCCGCTACGCTCCCGTGCGGTTCGAGCTGGCGGCCCTCACCGTGGACCCCCAGGTGGAAGGCTTCGACCCCTCCGGGCTCATCCCCTACCTGCGCGACCTGGGGATCCCCTACCACTACGAGCGCCAGCCCATCATGGAACAGGCCAAGGCGCACATGGACAAGGACTCCTTCTGTTCCTTCTGCTCGCGCATGAAGCGGGGGATCATGTACCGGGTGTGCCGCGAGCACGGCTACAACGTGCTGGCCCTGGCCCAGCACCTGGACGACCTGGCCGAGAGCTTCCTCATGTCGGCCTTCCACAACGGCCTGCTGCGCACCATGAAGGCCCACTACACCAACCGCGAGGGCGACATCCGCATCATCCGCCCGCTGGTCTACGCCCGCGAGCGCCAGACCGCCGCCTTCGCCGCCGAGGCCGGGCTGCCCGTGGTGCCCGACTCCTGCCCCGCCTGCTTCCAGGTGCCCACGCGGCGCCAGCACTTCAAGGAACTGCTGGCACGGGAAGAACAGGGCAACGAACTCCTGTTCCACTCCCTGCTCTCGGCCATGCGGCCGCTGATGAGCAAGACCACGCCCGACTGAATCACCGGATTCCGCGGCCCGCAAAAACATCGGCCGGCACCATGTAGCACGTAGGTCGGCTTGAGCACAGCGAAAGCCGACACCCGGGGCTTTATCGGGCGGCGTCATAGGCCGCCATGCGGGGCTCCCTACTGCCGGAAGCAGGGCAGGGCGAGGGGACGGGAGCATGGGTTTTTCCGGCTTGTGCAACCCTCCCCGTCCTGACCCTTCCATTCCGCGGGGAGGGAATTTATGCATGATCGGGTTTATGCAGCGGCCAAGTAAATGAGGCGCCGGCCGGCCACGGGACCGACCGGCGGGGGCCCGTCAACCGGCCGGGACCACGCAGGAATACTCGAAGCGCCGGGTGGCCTTGTTGAACTTGGGCCCGATGAGCATGGTGGCCGGCGGGTTGGGACACCTGATGGGGACGCTCACGCACTTGTAGGACCCCTTCTTGTCCTTGCTGGTACGCTTGAACCCGTAGGCGCAGTCGGGCACGTTGGCCTTGATGACACCGATGGACTTGGGCGCGGCGGTGGCCTCGGTCTGCGCCAGCCCGGCGGCGCCCAGGACCACGGCCGCGGCGACGGCGGCCAGCAGGCCGGCGGAACGACGGTTCTTGCGGTTGTCGGCTTTCATCTCTGTTCTCCTCTGCAACGGTGCGGCCTCCCGGCCGCGTTTCACCGAATCCGGGCGGTTTTTTCCCGCCCGCGACCCTGTGTCGCAGGGCGAACTTCTCCGGTTCAAAGAAAAAACGCTGTGGGACAGGGCAAGACGCCGCACCCCGCCGCGGCCACGTGCACACCGTCCCAAGGGACATCGTGACCGGTACGCAGAGGACAGGCGCAGGTGGGCTCGGGCGCGGCGAAAGCCGACGGCCTGGCGGTCTCTCCGGCGGCATCGCTGCGCGATGCCGCCCTGCGGGATTGATTCATGACACGCGGTTTCCTTCCCGCGATACGTCGGTGTCGATGCCCCGCAGAAACCCCCGTACCGACTCGAGGTCGCGCACCGGCACCAGCTCCAGGCGCCCTTCGTAGACCAGGACTTCCAGCTTCTGTCCCGGCTCCAGGTGCAGCGCCTGCCGCGCGGCCTTGGGCAGTACCACTTTATATTTGGACGAAAGGGTTACGGTTGTCACACCCGCATCCTATTGGTACGTGATTCGTAAAGCATAGGAACCCGGTTGCCGCCCATCAACGGCCCACCGGCCCGCGGGACCCCGCGTGGGGGCCAGGCCGCCGGCCCGGGCTCAGCCGTAGGGATAGGGGTTGTCCTCCCCCGGCGGGCGGGTCTGGAACAGGCGGAAGGTCCACATGTACTGCTCGGGGGCGCGGCGCACCATGCGTTCCAGCTCGGCGTTCTGGCGCCGGGCGTCTTCCACCGGGTCGCCGGTGGGGAAACCTTCGAGCGGGGCGTCCACCACCACGCGGTAGGTGCCGGTGGCGGCATCGAGGTAGGTCATGATGGGCAGCACCGCGGCGCGCCCGGCCCGGGCCATGCGCCCCAGGGCGGTGAGGGTGGCGCGGGGCACGCCGAAGAAGGGCGCGAACACGGTGTTCTGGCTCTCGCCCAGGTCCTCGTCGGGGCTGTAGTAGGCCAGCTCGCCGCCGCGCAGGGCGCGCATCACCGGGCGGATGCCGCGCTCGCGAGGATACAGGCGCCCGCCCAGGCGCGAGCGGCCGCGGGCCACGAAGTAGTCCAGCAGCGGGTTGCGCAGGCGCTTGAACAGGGCGCCGGTGGGAAACCGCCGCGCCAGGGCCTGGGCCCCGGCCTCGATGCTCACGGTGTGGCCGTTGAGCAGGATGATGGCGCGCCCTTCGTTGAGGCATTCGCGGATGTGTTCCTCGCCCTCGATGGTCACCATGCGGTCGAGCCGCGCCCGGCTGCCCCACCACAGCACGCCCAGGTCCAGCAGGCTGCGCATCTGCAGGTAGAGGTGCCCGCGCGCCATGCTCTCGCGCGCCGCTTCGTCCAGGTCCGGGAAGCACCAGCGCAGGTTGATGTCCATGATCCGGCGGCGCTTGGGGTTGTAGCGCCAGGCCAGCCGGGCCAGTCCCCGTGCCAGGCGGTCGCGCAGGCGCCGCGGCGCCCGCGCCACCAGCCACATGACGCCCAGGCCCAGCCAGGTGGGCCAGTGGCGCGGACCCAGCCAGCGCAGGCGGAAGCGCGGGCGGTAGACGCCGTCCGGCGTCACGTCGCCGGCGGGGGAGCGCTCGAGGAATCGCGGCAGGCGCATGGTCGGGGCGTTGGAGCCGTCGGCGGGGATTTGGTTCAACCGCGCAGCTCGGCCAGCAGGCGGTCGAGCATGGTGCCGGCCTGGCCGGCGTAACCGCCGCCGAACAGGTTGAAATGGTTGAGGATGTGATAGAGGTTGTAGAGGGTCTTGCGCACCGCGTAGCCCGCATCCCGCGGCCAGGCCTCGTCGTAGGCGGCGTGGAAATCGCGCCCGAAGCCCCCGAACAGCTCGGTCATGGCGAGATCGGCCTCGCGGTCGCCGTAGTACACGGCGGGATCGAAGATCACCGGCTCCCCGGTCCTGGCCACGCCCTGGTTGCCGCCCCACAGGTCGCCGTGCAGCAGCGACGGCACCGGCCGGTAGTCGGTGAAGAAGGCGGCCAGGTCCGCCTGCAGGCGCTCGCCCTTGTCCACCACCGCGCGCGGGGCGCCGTTGCGCGCGGCCAGGCGGAGCTGGAAACCCAGCCGGTGCTCGCGCCAGAACGCCACCCAGTCGTCGCTCCAGGTGTTGGGCTGCGGCGTGGAGCCGATGGTGTTGTCCCGGTGCCAGCCGAACCGGTCGCGGGTGGCGCGGTGCATGGCCGCCAGCTCCCGTCCCAGCCGCGCCCCGGCGCCGCCGCCCCCCAGGTCGATCCATTCCATGACCAGGTAGGCCTGCCCGCCCGCGGTCCCGTGGCACACCGGCTGCGGCACCCGCACCGCGCCGGCCGCGGCCATCTCCGCCAGGCCCTCGGCCTCGGCGGCGAACATCTCCAGGCCGTCGGCGCTGTTGCCCTTGACGAAGTAGTCCTGCCCCTGCCCGCCGCGCAGGCGCCAGGCGCTGTTGATGCAGCCGCCGCCCACGCTCTCGGCCCGGGCCGCGGTGAACGGCTCGCCGGTGGCCTCGCTGATGTGTCGGCTGATGTGCTGCCAGTCCATGGGGAGATCCGCTGCCCGGGACACCGGGAGGCGCCGATCATACCCGAACCGGGGAAGGGTTAAAGCGCCGCGCGGGGACTCCGCTATTGGGAGTATGGCCCGCGCGGATCTCCGACCGCTGCACCTGGAAATGGGGCGCGAGCGCCTGGCGGCGTTCGTGGAGGCGTTCTTTGCGCGCCTGCTGGAGGACGAGGTGCTGGGCCCCTACTTCCGCCACCTGCCGGACCCGGAGCGGCACCTGTCCCGCTTCACCGATTTCTGGTGGATCGCCCTGGGCGGGGAGAGTCCCGATCCGCCGCTCATCGACATGGTGGGGGCCCACCG
>JALSIK010000051.1 GCA_026990045.1 Chromatiales bacterium
TGACCGTCCGGGTCCAGATCGATGCTGACGGAGACGGGAATTTCGAGTTCGATCAAACCTATACCTGGACCCAGCTCGAAGGCTGAATTGGCGGGCAGGGGACCCAAGGGGGCGCGGACCGGTGGGTCCGCGCCCCTTGCTTTTCAGAGCCGGGAACCCCGGGGCGTGACCGGCGTCCCACTTCGCGCGGGCGGCCCGGGGATCCCGGTGCCCGGCGGCTCCCGGCGCTGGCCAGCCGCCGGCGCCTTGGGTTAAGCTTTTAATTTGGTTTGGAAATTCCAGCAGGCCCGGAGGGCCGGAGGAGAGCATGGGACGTTTGCGCATGACCGCCCGCGGGCGGGGTTTCACCCTCATCGAGGTCATGGTGGTGGTGGTCATCCTGGGCATCCTGGCCGCCGTGGTGGTGCCCCGGATCATGAGCCGGCCCGACGAGGCCCGCATCACCAAGGCCCGCCAGGACATCCGTTCGCTGGAGGCGGCGCTGGACCTCTACAAGCTGGACAACTACACCTATCCTTCCACCGACCAGGGGCTGGAGGCCCTGGTGAAGAAGCCCACCGGCAGCCCCGAGCCCAAGCACTACAAGCCGGGCGGCTACATCCGCAAGCTGCCGCTGGATCCGTGGCAGAACCCCTACCAGTATCTCTACCCGGGGGTCCACGGCGAGGTGGACATCTTCTCGCTGGGTCCCGACCAGCAGCCCAGTGACGACGACATCGGCAACTGGAACATCGACTGAGCCGCGGCCGGGACCCGTGCCGGCCGGCCGGCGCGGGTTCACCCTCATCGAGGTGCTGGCGGTGGTGGTCATCGTGGGCATCCTGGTTTCCCTCGCCGCGCTGTCGGTGAACGTGGGCGGCTCCGCGCGCCTGGCCGAGGAGGAAGGCCGGCGCCTGCGGGCCCTGCTGGCCCTGGCCCGCGAGCAGGCCATCCTCGAGGCGGCGGAGCTGGCCCTGGTGGTGGAGGAACACGGCTACCGCTTCGAGCGCCTGGACCCCGAGGGCAAGTGGCGGCCGCTGGCCGATGACCGCGTGCTGCGGCCCCGCCAGGTGGACCCCGCCCTGTCCCTGGACCTGGTGCTGGAAGGGGAGGTCCAGCCGCCGGGCGGCGGGGACGCAGGGATGCAGCCGCCCCGGGTGCTGCTGCTGTCCAGCGGCGAGACCACGCCCTTCGAGCTGGTGGTGGGCGACGGCAAGGTGCGCTGGCGCCTCGCCGGGGACGGCTTCGGGCGCCTGGCGCTGGCCGGCCCCGAGGCGGTGGCGGAGGGAACATGAGGACGCGCGGCTTCACCCTGCTGGAGGTGCTGGTGGCCCTGGCGGTGCTGGCGGTGGGGCTGGCGGCCCTGGTCCAGGCGGGCGGGGCCGGGGCGCGCAACGCCGCCTACCTGAAGGAGAAGACCCTGGCCCACTGGGTGGCCATGAACAAGGCCGCGGAGTACCGGCTCGCCGGCCAGTGGCCCGGCGTGGGCCGCCGCTCGGGCACCGTGGTCATGGCCGGGCGCGAGTGGCGCTGGCAGGTGGAGGTCAAGGCCACGCCCGATAGCGACGTGCGGCGGCTGGAGGTGAGCGTGTACCCGGACGGGGGCGAGGAGCCGCTGGTCCGGCGCATCGCCTTCGTGGGGCGGCCGTGACGCGGGGCCGCGGCTTCACCCTGCTGGAGCTGCTGGTGGCGGTGGCGGTGTTCGCCGTCATGTCGGTGCTGGCCTACGCCGGGCTGGCCTCGGTGCTGGATGCGCGCCGGCAGACCGATGCCGCCGCCGCCCGCCTGGGCGAGGTCCAGCTCGCCTTCACCGTGCTCCAGCGGGACCTGGAGCAGGCGATCCCCCGCAGCGTGCGGGGCGAGTACGGCGACCGCCTGCGGCCCTTCACCGCGGCCGCCGGCGGCGACCCGCGCCTGGAGTTCACCCGCACCGGCCATGCCAATCCCCTGGCCCGGCCGCGCAGCGCGCTGCTGCGGGTGGCCTACGGGGTGGAGGACGACGCCCTCTACCGCCTGCAGTGGCCGGTGCTGGACCGGGCCCAGGACACCCGGCCGCGGAAGTTCACGGTGCTGGCGGGTGTGGAACGGCTGGAAGTGCGCTACCTGGACAGCGCCGGGCGCTGGCACGAGCTGTGGCCGCCCCTGCGCTCGGACACGGCGGTGGAGACCGGCCTGCCGCGGGCGGCGGAGGTGACCCTGGTGCTGGCCGACTGGGGCAAGGTGACGCGGCTGTTCGTGCTGCCGAGGGAGGGCTGATGGGCGGGAGCGGCCGGCAGCGGGGCGTGGCCCTCATCACCGCGGTGCTGGTGGTGGCCCTGGCCGCCGTGGCCGCCGCCGCCATGACCACCCGGCAGACGGTGGACGTGCGGCGCGCGGCCAACGTCATGGACGCCGACCAGGCCTGGCTCTACCTGCTGGGGGCCGAGGCGTGGGCGGCGCAGGTGCTGCGGCGGGACCTCAAGGACAACAGGACCGACAGCTTCGAGGACGACTGGGCCCTGGTGCTGCCGGCGCAGACGGTGGAAGGGGGCGCGGTGAGCGGGGCCATCGTCGATCTCCAGGGCCGGTTCAACCTCAACAACCTGGTGCGGGGCAACAAGGTGGATGCCCTGGCCCTGGAGCGCTTCCGCCGCCTGCTCGCGGTGCTGGGCCTGGCGCCGGAGCTGGCCGCGGCGGTGGTGGACTGGCTGGACGAGAACGAGGAGCCGCTGGTGGACGGCGGTGCCGAGGACGGCCTGTACCTGGGCCTGCAGCCGCCCCACCGGGCCGGCAACGGCCCCATGTACAGCGCCAGCGAGCTGCTGCGGGTGCATGGCGTCACCCCCGCGATCTATGCGAAGCTGGCGCCCTACGTGTTCGCGGCGCGGCCGGTGACGGCCATCAACGTCAACACCGCGCCCGCGCCCGTGCTGCGGGCGCTGGCGGCGGACATCAGCGAGGAGGCGGTGAAGAAACTGTTGGAGCGGCGCAAGGACAAGCCCTGGAACACCGTGGCCGAGTTCCTCCAGGAGGAGGCCCTGGCCGGCACCGGCATCCAGGCCGAGGGCCTGGCGGTGGCCAGCAGCCATTTCCTGGTCCAGGCCGAGGCCACCGTGGGCCGGCTGACGCGGCGGCTCAACGCGGTGCTGTACCGGCCGGCGGACGGCAAGGTGCGCACCGTCCTGCGCAGTCATGGAGCCTGGTGATGGCCCGGACCCTGTTCATCCGCCTGCACCCATTCGAGCCCGGCGACCTGGCGGCGGCCGAGGCCACCTGGTTGCGCCTGGACGGGGCCGCCGTCCGCGATGCCGGACACCGTGGTCCCGCGGCCCGCCTGCCCCGGCCGCAGCCGGGCGAGCGGGTCTGCGTGTGCGTGCCTTCCACGGACATCCTCCTCGTCCCGGTGCGGCTGCCCCGCGGCAACCGCCAGCGCCTGCTCAAGGCGGTGCCCTACGCGGTGGAGGAGCAGATCATCGACGACGTGGACGAACTCCACTTCGCCCTGGCGCCGCGGGAGGAGGACGGCCGCTGGTGGGTGGCGGTGGTGGACCGCATCCGCATCTCGGACTGGCTCGAGGTGCTGGCCGGGGCCGGCATCCAGCCCCACCTCGTGGTGCCCGAGGTCCTGGCCGTGCCGCGGGAGCCCGGCCAGTGGGCCGTGCTGGTGGACGGCGAGCGGGCCCTGGTGCGCACCGGTACCTTCGACGGCTTCGCCACCGAGCTGGGCAACCTGCCGGTGATGCTGGGCGGGGTGCTGGAGGAGCGCGGGCCGCCGGCGGGCGGCATCCACCTGCTGTTTCCGGGCGACGGTGCCACCTTCCGCGACATCCTGGCCCAGGCCCATCCGGAGGTCACCGTCACCGCGGCCGATCACGGCGGCGACGCCACCCGCCTGCTGGCGCAGGGCCTCGATCCGGCCGCCTGCATCAACCTGCTCCAGGGCCGCTATGCCCGCGAGCCGGAATGGTCGGGCCAGCTCCGGCCCTGGCGCACCGCGGCGGTGCTGGCGGGGGTGTGGCTGGCGGCCCAGCTCGCGGTGGACGGTTACCGCTATCTCAAGGCCGACGGCGAGGCCATGCTGCTGCAAAGACACATGGAGACGCTCTACCGCCAGGCCTTCCCCGATGCCCGCCGGGTGGTCAATCCCCTGGCCCAGATGCGTAACCGGGTCCAGGAGCTGCGCCGGCGCACCGGCGGCGGCCGCGCCAGCCTGCGCGAGATGCTGGCCCGGGCGGCGCCCTCGCTGACCCGCAACCGCGGCGTCACCGTGCGCACCATCCGCTACCGCCAGGGGGAGCTGGACATCCAGGTGGAGGCGCGGGACCTGGCGGCCATCGATCGCCTCAAGCGCGACCTGGCGGGCATCGGCGAGTTCGAGGTGGAAAGCCAGTCCCAGACCCGCGGCAAGAGGGTGGAAAGCCGCATCCGCATCCGGAGCCGGGCCACGTGAGCGCGCTGGGCGAGAGACTGGCCCCCGTGCGGGAACGCTACGAGGCCCTGGCGCCCCGGGAACGGCGGCTGGTGCTGGCGGCCGCCGTGGCGCTGGCCCTGTTTTTGCCCTGGCAGCTGGTGTGGGTGCCGCTGCAGGAGGCGGTGGCCTCGGCCGAGGCCCGGGCCGCCCAGCGCCGGATGGAGCTGGCGCAGATGCAGCGCCTGGCGGCGGAGGTCCGCGCGCTGCGGGCGCGGGTGGGAGCGGCCGCCCGCCCCGTGTCCGGCCAGCCGCTGCTCACCCGGGTGGACCAGGGTGCGCGCCGGGTCCTGGGAGACGCGCTCAAGGGCATCAAGGAGGAAGGCAAGGGCGGCGTGCGGGTGCGGTTCGAGAACGCCGACTTCGACGCCCTCATGCGCTGGCTGGACCAGCTCCAGACCCGGGACGGCGTGGTGGTGAGCGAGCTGGTGGCCGAGCGCCAGCAGGCCCCGGGCCGGGTGAGCGGCCGCGTGCTGGTGGAGGCGCCCTGATGGCGGGCCGGTTGCGCGGGCGCCTGGGCTGGGTGCTGCTGGCGCTGGGGGCCTACCTGGTGTTCCTGGTGGCCGGGGTGCCGGCGGCGGCGGCCTGGCAGTGGCTGGGCGGTGACCCGGTCCTGCGGCGCGCGGTGCAGCTCCAGGGCCTGGCCGGCACCGTGTGGGACGGCGAGGCCGCCGCGGCCCGGGTGCGGGGCATGGACCTGGGGCGGGTGGAGTGGGAGCTGCGGCTGCTGCCCCTGGCCTGGGGCGAGCTGGCGGCGCGGGTGGCCTTCCGCCGCGACGACGGCTCCGGCCGCGGCGAGGTGGGCCGGGGCCTGGGCGGTGCCCTGCGCCTGCGCGAGGCGGAGCTGCGCCTGCCGGCCCAGGCCCTCATGCCCCTGCTCTACGGCTACCCGGTGGTGCCCCAGGGCGAGGCGGTGGCCCGCCTCAAGCGCCTGGAGGTGGCGCCGGGGGAGCGGTTCACCGCCGAGGGCCGCATCGTCTGGCGTGGCGCCGGCTTCGCCGCGCCCCGGCCCATGGACCTGGGCGACCTGGTCGTCACCCTGGCGCCCGACGGCGAGGGCGGCACCCGTGGCACCCTGGCCGACGCCGGCGGCCCCCTGTCCGTGGAGGGCGTCCTCACCATCGGCGCCGACGGCACATGGCAGCTCAAGGCCACCCTCGCCGCCCGCGAGAGCGGCTCGCCCGTGGCCGGTGCCCTGCGCTTCCTCGGCCGCCCCGACGCCCGCGGCCGGGTGACCCTGGTGCGCCGCGGCCGCCC
>JALSIK010000052.1 GCA_026990045.1 Chromatiales bacterium
TCGTCATCGCCCTGGATGCCGACAAGGCCCCCGTGACGGTGGAGAACTTTCTGCGCTACGCCCGCGAGGGATTCTACGACGGGACCATCTTTCACCGGGTCATCGACGGGTTCATGATCCAGGGCGGCGGCATGGAGCCCGGCATGAAGGAAAAACCCACCCGTGATCCCATCAAGAACGAGGCCGACAACGGGCTCAGGAACGAGCGCGGCACCGTCGCCATGGCCCGCACGCCCGATCCCCACTCCGCCTCCTCCCAGTTCTTCATCAACGTCAAGGACAACGACTTCCTCGATTTCCGCGCGCCCACGCCCGAGGGGTGGGGCTATTGCGTGTTCGGCCGGGTGATCGAGGGCATGGACGTGGTGGACAAGATCAAGTCGGTGGAGACCACCACCCGCGGCTTCCACCAGGACGTGCCGCGCGAGGACGTGGTCATCGAGAAGGTGGACGTGGAGGACTGATCCCGACCCGCGGGCGCCCATGCGCACCCTGCTCATCTCCGACCTCCACCTGAGCGAGGAACGCCCCGCCATCACCGAGCTGTTCCTGCGCTTCTGCGCGGAGGAGGCCCCGGGGGCCGAGGCCCTCTACAGCCTGGGCGACCTGTTCGAGGTCTGGCTGGGCGACGACTTCGTCCTGCCCCACTACGACGCCCCCTGCCGGGCCCTGGCCCGGCTCGCCGCCGGCGGCACCCCGGTGTACTTCATGGCCGGCAACCGCGACTTCCTGCTGGGTCCCGAGGGCGCCGCCCGCTGCGGCATGACCCTGCTGGCCGAGCCCGCGGTGATGGACCTGTACGGCACGCCCACGGTGCTGCTCCACGGCGACACCCTGTGCACCGACGATGTCCCCTACCAGGAGTTCCGCCGCATGGTGCGCGACCCGGCCTGGCAGCGTGACTTCCTCGCCCGCCCGCCGCAGGAGCGCCTGGCCATGGCCCGCCGGGTGCGCGAGATCAGCCGCACCGAGACCGCCGCCAAGGCGGAAGAGATCATGGACGTCAATGCCGGCGCGGTGACCGCGGCCTTCCGCGCGGCCGGCGTGCGGCAGATGATCCACGGCCACACCCACCGCCCCGCCCTCCACGCCCTGGAGGTGGACGGCGAACCGGCCCGGCGCCTGGTGCTGGGCGACTGGTACCACCGCGGCAGCTTCCTGGAATGCGATGCCGCCGGCTGCCGCCTGCGCGACTACGGCTGAGCATTCAGAGGATGAAAGACGCCCGCCCGTAGGGTGCTGTTCGCCGGGAACGCACCCTACGAATGTCGATGTGCAACCCGTAGGAACACCGCCCCGGCGCGAACGGTGGTGTCATTCCATCGCGGCCGGGGTTCGCGGCCAGGGGCCGCTCCTACAAGTGGCTGGAAACACCGGTCCCCTCTCCCTCCGGGAGAGGGACAGGGTGAGGGGATACGACGACACACCGCCGCGCGGCCGGGTTCAGGCGCCGCCGCCGGCACGGATCTCCTGTACCGTGAACCGGCGATAGTCCGACGGGATCGCGAACAGCCCGGGCTCCGGCTCGTAGTCCTCCCGGTAATCCACCAGGGTCCGGGCATAGCCGTTGCGCCCCCACTCCTGGATGGGAAAACCGAAGGCCAGCTCGCGGTTGGGGGCGAAGGTGGTCATGGCCAGGGAACAAGGATCGCGCACGTCGGCCGGAATGGTATTCGCCGTCAGCATGGCATCGGAGGCCAGCACCAGCCGGAACTCCCGCAACGCCGCCACCACGTCTTCCATCAGCCCGGCCACGCTCACGGTGTCGTAGCACACCTCGCCGTTGACCACCACCTGGTGGTGCACCGGGACCACACCGTTGATGGCCGGGGCGCCCTTCATGGGCCCGAGGTTGCGGGCCTCCACCTGGAGGGGGATGGGCGGCTCCACCGGCCGGTTCTGCGGCTCCACGATCATCACCGAGCGATCTTCGGCATTGACGCTGAAAATGAGCCGGCTCCGGCGGTCGAACAGCACGAAGTCCTCGGATCCCTCGCCGTCATCGAAACGCATGAAGTCACGGGTGACGATGACCCGCGTGCGGTAGGGATCGATGTTTTCCTCCCGTTCGACGAACTCGATGAGGATGGCCGCGGCCGGTGCCACGGCTGCCTTCTCGGCCACCGGCCGCTGGCAGCCCGCCAGGACGGCCATCACCGGTACCAGCAACAGGACGGCTGCACGCATGTCTTCCCCCTTTTTCATCCAGGGACCGGCGCGCCGGTCCCCTCCAGGTAGCTCAACTCGCTCTCGCTGAACCCTGCCGCCCGGCGGGCCTCCCGCGCCAGCGGCCCGCCGCCGCGGTGCCCGGCCAGGTGCCGTTCCAGCAGCGCGCGGAACGTGACCTCCGGGTCCAGGCCCCGGCGCCGGCACAGGTAGCGGAACCAGCGCGTCCCCTTGCGCACATGGTCCACCTCGTCCCGGTGAATCACGTCCAGCACCGCCGCGGTGGCATGGTCCCCGGCCGCGGCCAGGCGCCGCCGGATGCCCGGGGTCACGTCCAGCCCGCGCGCCTCCAAGACCCGCGGCACCAGGGCCATGCGCACCAGCGGGTCGTGGTCCGTCTCCCGCGCCGCCTGCCACAACCCGTCGTGCCCCGGCAGGTCGCCATAGGCGCAGTCCAGCTCCGCCAGCCGCTCCGCCAGCAGGGCGAAATGGTGGGCCTCTTCCACCGCCACGCCCACCCAATCGTCGTAGAACGCCCGGGGCAAGCCGCGGAAACGGTATACCGCGTCCCAGGCCAGGTTGATGGCATTGTACTCGATGTGGCACAGGGCGTGGACGAGGGCCGCCCGGCCGCGGCGGCTGCCGGCCCCGCGCCGCGGCAGGGCCTGCGGCGGCACCAGTTCCAGCCGCGCGGGCAGCCCCGGCCGGGCGATGGGCCCGGGCGGCGTGCCACCGGCGGCGGCCAGACGGCCCGCGCGCCAGGCCGCGGCCGCCTCCCGGGTGGCGGCCAGCTTGTGCGCCGGCTCCGCGGCCTCGATGCAGGCGCGGGCGGCGTCGAACAGGCTGGTGGGTTCCATGGCCCGACATCTTAACAGGATGTTGAAAAAGGTCGTCCTGACCTTTTTCAACACGCCGATATCCACGCGCTTGCACGCTCGATTTGCGGGCGGGGCATCCCTGCCCCGCATCAGCAGGCTGTTTTTCAACAGCCTGTTAACAGACCCCTTTCCAAACCGATGGAAACGATTAGCGGCTCGCCGGACTGCAACCTGCCGCACCCGGACATGTGCCGGGTTCGGTACATCGAAACAGGTCGGGACGTTTTCATGTCCCGTCGAGTCAAGTGAATTTTTCGTGAAACGGGCTAGTGCGCACGCGTTATTGCCGCTCCCCGCCGCAGGCCCGAAAATGTGCTCCCGTTCTCACACAGGCGTCGCCGGATGAACCGGCGCCGCGGGAAAGTACGACCGAATCAAGGATACTCGATGAAGGAAAACCCTGGGGGGAGACGATGATTCCGAAACCCATCTACGAGGTGCTGCCCGTGCTCTACGTGGCCACGGGAATCGCCACCTTCACGGCCGCGGAATCACCGCTGCTGTTCGCCCTGGGTGCGCTGCTGGGCATCACCGGCATCGTGCTGCTCAACCGCCGGCGCAACTACCGCGTCCTGCGCGAGCGCCGCAGCCACTGACCGGCCGTTGAATCGGCGGGCCGCCGCGGCGCGGCCTGCCCGCCGGACGCCCCGCCCCGCGGGGCGTTTTCCAACCATGCCGCCGCTGGACCAGCGATGGCACTCGTTCCACAATGGACCCATGGACGCAGAGGCGATGCCGGTGGTGGGCGTGGGGGCGGTGGTGCGCCGCGACGGCCGCATCCTGCTGGTGAAGCGGGCGCACCCGCCCCATGCCGGGCTGTGGGCCATTCCCGGCGGCAAGGTACGCCCGGGCGAGTCCCTGCAGGCCGCGGCCGAGCGCGAGATCCTGGAGGAGACCGGAGTGCGCATCCGCGCCGGCGGGCCCGTGCATGCCTTCGACCTCGTGGAGCGCGACGACCAGGGCCGCGTCACCTGCCACTACGTGGTCGTCGATCTCGCCGCCGAGTACCTCGGCGGCGAGCCGCGCGCGGGTTCCGACGCCGCCGGGGCCGGCTGGTTCAGCGAGGAAGAGCTGGCCACCCTGCCCCTCAACCCCGACACCGCCGCCCTCCTCCGCCGGCTCCGCGGCCGCGCCGGCTGAGCCAGGGGTTCGGGCCCAGGGTCCGCTATGGTGGCCGCCCTCGGCGCGAACAATGATTTTCCTTTGAGTACCGGAAACCAGAGGCCGGAAGACAGCTTCCCTCCTCTGACCTCCGTCTTCCGTCCTCTGCCTTCAGGCCGTGGCGTCCAGGCCCCGCGCCAGGTCCTCCTGGATGTCGGCCACGTCCTCCAGTCCCACGCTGATGCGGATGAGCCCTTCGCCGATGCCGGCCTCGGCCCGCTCGGCGTCGGTGAGGCGGCCGTGGGTGGTGGTGGCCGGATGGGTGATGGTGGACCTGGCGTCGCCCAGGTTGGCGGTGATGGACAGCAGCCGGGTGGCGTCGATGACCCGCCAGGCCGCCTCGCGCCCGCCGGCCACCTCGAAGGCCAGCACGCCGCCGAAGCCCGACTGCTGGCGCGCGGCCAGCTCGTGCTGCGGGTGGTCCGGCAGCCCCGGGTAGAACACGCGGGTCACCCCCGGTTGCTCCCGCAGCCAGCGGGCCAGCGCCAGGGCGCTGGCGCTGTGGCGCTCCATGCGCAGGGCCAGCGTCTCCAGGCCCTTGAGGAACACCCAGGCGTTGAACGGGCTCATGCTGGGACCGGCGGTGCGCAGGAAGCCGAACACCTCCTCGCCCACCTGCCTGGCATCGCCCACCACCGCGCCCCCCACGCAGCGGCCCTGGCCGTCCAGGTACTTGGTGGCGGAGTGCACCACGATGTCCGCGCCCAGGGCCAGGGGCCGCTGCAGGGCCGGGGTGCAGAAGACGTTGTCCACCACCAGCAGGGCATCGCGGGCGTGGGCCAGCTCCGCCAGGGCCGCGATGTCCGCCACCTCGCCCAGCGGGTTGGAGGGGGTCTCCAGAAACAGCAACCGGGTTTGCGGGCGCATGGCCGCGGCCCAGGCCTGCGGGTCGGTGAGCGGCACGAAGGTGGTCTCGATGCCGCAGCGGGCCAGGTACTTGTTGAACAGGACCACGGTGGAGCCGAAGATGGAGCGGGAGGCGACGATGTGATCGCCGGCCGCCAGCAGTCCCAGGCAGGTGCTGAGGATGGCGGCCATGCCGGAGCCGGTGGCCACCGCGCATTCGCCCCCTTCCAGCGCCGCCAGCCGCTCCTCGAAGGCGCGCACGGTGGGATTGGTGAAGCGCGAGTAGATGTTGCCCGGGGCCTCGCCGGCGAAGCGGGCGGCGGCCTCGGCGGCGGAGCCGAACACGTAGCTGGAGGTGGTGAAGATGGGCTCGCTGTGCTCGCCCTCGCCGGTGCGGTGCTGGCCCGCGCGCACGGCACGGGTGTCGAAACGCCACTGGTCGCGCATGTCTGCCCTCCTGAGCCCGGACGGCGGGCACAAAAAAACCCGCCTCAGCCATCGCTAAAGCAGGTTGCCCCTCGCTTTAGCTGCATTTGTAAGGCGCCCGCAAGCTGAGTTCAAATCGGCGCCGTTCTATATCCCGGAGC
>JALSIK010000053.1 GCA_026990045.1 Chromatiales bacterium
GCGGACCCCACGCCGAGATCGTGGCCCTGGAGCAGGCCGGGTCTGAGCATGCCCGCGGCGCCACGGTCTACGTGACCCTGGAGCCGTGCTGCCATCACGGCCGCACGCCGCCGTGCACCGCCGCGCTGGTGGCGGCCGGCGTGGCACGGGTGGTGGCGGCCATGGAGGACCCCAACCCGCGGGTGGCGGGGCAGGGCCTGGCGGCGCTGCGCGAGGCCGGCATCGCGGTGGAGAGCGGGGTGGCGGCGGAGGCGGCGGCGCGCCTCAATCCCGGTTTCATCAAGCGCATGCGCAAGGGTCGGCCTTTCGTGCGTGCCAAGCTGGCCATGAGCCTGGACGGGCGTACCGCGCTGGCCTCCGGCGAGAGCAAGTGGATCACCTCGGCGCAGGCCCGGGCCGACGTGCACCGCCTGCGCGCGCGCAGCTCGGCCGTCATGACCGGGGTGGGCACGGTGCTGGCCGACGACCCGGCCCTCACCGCGCGGGTGGAAGGCGCGGTGCGCCAGCCGCTGCGGGTGGTGGTGGACACCCACCTGAGCATGCCGGAGACCGCGGCCCTGCTGCGCCAGCCCGGCGAGACGGTGGTGTTCACCTGCCGCGGGCCCGGCGGCCACCACGACCGGCTGGCGGCGGCCGGGGCCGAGGTGGTGACCGTGCCCGCGCGCGGCGACCGGGTGGACCTGGAGGCGGTGCTGGACGAGCTGGCCCGGCGCGAGGTCAACGAGGTGCTGCTGGAGATGGGCGCCACCCTGGCCGGGGCCATGCTGCGCCGGGGCCTGGTGGACGAGCTGGTGATCTACATGGCGCCGGTGCTGCTGGGCGATACCGCCCGGCCCCTGTTCCGGCTGCCGGGCATCGAGCGCATGGACCAGCGGCTGGCGCTGGAGATCGAGGAGATCCGGGCGGTGGGTCCCGACTGGCGTATCACCGCCCGCCCCGGATCGGGTATATAAATAGTATGTTTACCGGTATCATCCAGGCGGTGGGCGAGATCGGGGCGGTGGAGCCCCGCGGGGGCGACCTGCGCCTGCACGTGCGCACCGGAGCCCTCGACCTGTCCGACGTGGCCGTGGGCGACAGCATCGCGGTCAGCGGGGTCTGTCTCACCGCGGTGGCGCTGCCCGGCGACGGGTTCACCGCCGACGTCTCGGCCGAGACCCTGGCCCGCACCACGCTGGGGCGGGCGCGTGCCGGGACCCGCGTCAACCTGGAGAAGGCGCTCACGCCCGCCACCCGGCTGGGCGGGCACCTGGTGAGCGGTCACGTGGACGGCATCGGCCGCGTGGTGCGCCGCCACCCGGACGGCCGCTCGGAGCGGTTCGTGGTGCGGGCGCCGGCGGAGCTGGCACGGTATATCGCCTCCAAGGGGTCCATCTGCGTGGACGGCATCAGCCTCACCGTCAACGCGGTGGAGGGCGCCGAGTTCGCCCTCAACATCGTGCCCCACACGCTGGCGGCGACCACCATGGGCGCGCTGCGCCCGGGGGACGAGGTCAACCTGGAAGTGGACATCATCGCGCGCTACCTGGAGCGGCTGCTGCTGGGGGAGCGGGCGGCCGAGCCCGGCATCACGCTGGAGAAACTGGAGAGCCATGGCTTTGTCAAGACACGCTGAGGACGGGCCGCCGGCACCGGCGGGGGCCGCCGGCCTCAACACCGTGGAGGAACTGGTGGAGGACATCCGCCGGGGCCGCATGGTGATCCTCATGGACGACGAGGATCGCGAGAACGAGGGCGACCTCATCATGGCGGCCCAGTGCGTGCGGCCCGAGGACATCAATTTCATGGCCAAGTACGGCCGCGGGCTCATCTGCCTGACCCTGACCAAGGAACGCTGCGAGCAGCTCAACCTGCCGCTCATGGTCCACGGCACCAACGACCGGCATGCCACCAACTTCACCGTCTCCATCGAGGCGGCGGAAGGGGTGACCACCGGCATCTCCGCCGCCGACCGGGCGGTGACCATCCGCACCGCCGTGGCCCCGGACGCCAGGCCGTCGGACCTGGTGATGCCGGGCCACGTGTTTCCCCTCATGGCCCAGCCCGGCGGCGTCCTGACCCGCGCCGGCCACACCGAGGCCGGCTGCGACCTGGCGCGCCTGGCGGGGCTGGAGCCGGCGGCGGTGATCGTGGAGATCCTCAACGAGGACGGCACCATGGCCCGGCGCCCCGACCTGGAGCGCTTCGCCCGCGAGCACGGCCTCAAGATCGGCACCGTGGCCGATCTCATTCACTACCGCATCCAGAAGGAAAAGACCGTGGAACGGGTGGCCCGCTCGCGCCTGCCCACGCGCCACGGCGACTTCGAGTTGCACGCCTACCGCAACGTCATCGACGACAGCATGCATTTCGCCCTGGTGCGGGGGGACATCTCGCCCGAGCGGCCCACCCTGGTGCGGGTGCACGTGGCCGACTGCCTGTGCGACAACCTGGGGGCCCTGCGCGAGGATTGCGGCTGGCCCCTGGACGATGCCTTGCGCCGGGTGGCCGAGGCCGGCGAGGGCGTGGTGGTCGTCCTGCGCGAGCCGGTGGACAACGAGGCCCTCGTCCACCGCATCCAGCACTACGCGCGCCAGGACCAGGGCATCGAGGAGCCGCGCCGCGAGGGCACGGCGGACCTGCGCACCTACGGCCTCGGCGCCCAGATCCTCATGGACCTGGGCGTGCGGCGCATGCGGGTGATGAGCGCCCCGCGCAGGATGCACGGCCTCTCCGGCTTCGAGCTGGAGGTGGTGGAATACGTGTACGACGAGGAGCCCGCGGCGGGCTCGTGAACCGGCAACAGCGAGCGGAGCAGTCATGGCGAACATCAAAGAGATCGAGGGAAAGCTGGTGGTCAAGGGCGCGCGGTTCGGGCTGGCGGTATCGCGCTTCAACGCCTTCATCGTGGACAGCCTGGTGGCGGGGGCGGTGGACACCCTGCGCCGGCACGGGGCCGACGAGGGCGAG
Organism: Chromatiales bacterium; assembly: GCA_026990045.1. Lineage (GTDB taxonomy): Bacteria > Pseudomonadota > Gammaproteobacteria > CAMYNG01 > CAMYNG01 > JALUTW01. Next base: position 2,950 of record JALSIK010000053.1, read on the forward strand.
ATGGAGATCGTGCGTGCGCCCGGCGCCTTCGAGCTGCCGCTGGTGGTGAGCCGCATGGCCCGCTCGCAACGCTTCGATGCCATCATCGCCCTGGGCGCGGTGATCCGCGGCGGGACCCCGCACTTCGAGTACGTGGCCGGCGAGTGCACCAAGGGCCTGTCGGCCGCCATGCTCCAGCACGACGTGCCGGTGGCCTTCGGCGTGCTCACCGTGGACACCATCGAGCAGGCCATCGAGCGTGCCGGCACCAAGGCCGGCAACAAGGGCGCCGAGGCCGCCCTGTCCGCCATCGAGATGGTGGACCTGTTGCGCCAGCTCGACTGAACGCCGCCGCATCCGCCGTGAGCAAGACCCGATCCCGCGCGCGCCGGCTGGCCCTCCAGGCCCTCTACCAGTGGCAGCTCACGGGCGGGGCCCTGGAGGCCATCGAGCAGCAGTTCCTGCAGGAGCACCGGGACGGGCGCGCCGACCTCGACTACTTCCACGATCTCCTGCACGGCGTGCCGCGCCGCCTGCAGGAGATCGACACCGGGCTGGAAAGCGCCATGGACCGCACGGTGGAGGAAGTGGACCCGGTGGAGCGGGCGGCGCTGCGCATCGGCGCCTACGAGCTGCTGGCACGGCCCGACGTGCCCTACCGGGTGGCCATCAACGAGGCGGTGGAACTGGCCAAGCGCTTCGGGGCCGAGAACGGCCACCGCTTCGTCAACGGGGTGCTGGACAAGTGCGCCGCCCGCCTGCGCCCGGACGAGGTGGCCCGTGCCGGCGGCGCCCGCGGCTGAGGCCGCCGGGCCCATGGCCCTCACCGAGTTCGACATCATCCGCCGCTGGTTCACGCCCGCCCGCGCGGGGGCCGGCGTGCGCACGGGCGTGGGCGACGACGGCGCGGTGCTGGCCCCGCCGCCGGGCCGGGAGCTGGTGGTGGTCACCGACACCCTGGTGGAAGGCGTCCACTTTCTCCGCGGCACCGACCCCGCCGATCTCGGTTACCGCCTGCTGGCGGTGAACCTGAGCGATCTCGCCGCCATGGGCGCCGAACCGGCCTGGTTCACCCTCAATCTCACCGTGCCCGCCGCCGGCGCGGCCTGGTTCGAGGGCTTCGCCGCCGGGCTCGGGGCCCTGGCCCGGCGCTGGGACATGGACCTGGTGGGCGGCGACACCTGCCGCGGCCCCTGCGTGCTTTCCCTCACCGCCGCCGGCACCGTGCCGCCGGGGCAGGCGCTGGGGCGCGGCGGGGGCCGGCCCGGGGACGGGCTCTACGTCACCGGCACCCTGGGGGATGCCGCCGCCGGCCTGGCCTGCCTGCGCGGGGAGCGCCGCGGCGACGCCTGCAAGGCGCTGGTGCAGCGTTTCCTGCGCCCGGAGCCGCGGGTGGCCGCGGGCCTGGCCCTGCGCGGACTGGCCTCGGCCTGCATCGACGTCTCCGACGGGCTGGCCGCCGACCTGGGCCACCTGCTGGCCGCCGGCGGCTGCGGCGCGGTGGTGGAGGTGGAGGCCGTGCCCGTCTCGCCGGAGCTGGCGCGGCACGAGCCGGACCCGGAGCGGCGCCTGGCCCTGGCGCTGGGCGGGGGCGACGACTACGAGCTGTGCTTCAGCGTGCCGCCGGGCGCGGAAGACCGGCTGGCCGCCGCGGCGGAGGCGGCCGGGGTGGGCTTCACCCGCATCGGCGAGCTGGTGCCGCAACCGGGCCTGGTCCTGCGCCATGCCGACGGCAGCCCCTGCCCGCCGCCGGCGGGCTGGACCCACTTCGGGGAGGCCGCGGGTTGAAGCTGGACTGGCACACGCCCCACGACATTCCCTCCGCGGCCATGCTGCGCCACCCCGTGCACTGCATCAGCCTGGGGCTGGGCGCGGGTCTCTCGCCCTGGGCGCCGGGCACTGCCGGTACGCTGGCCGCCATTCCCCTGTACCTGCTGCTGCAGCCGCTGGCGGTGCCGGCCTACCTGGCGGTGGCGGCGGCGCTGTTCCTGCTGGGGGTGTGGACCTGCGGGCGCACCGCCGCGGCGCTGGGGGTGAAGGATCACCGTGCCATCGTCTGGGACGAGGTGGCCGGTTACCTGTTCACCATGACCGCGGCGCCGCCCGGCTGGATCTGGATCGCCGCCGGCTTCTTCCTGTTCCGGTTCTTCGACGTGGTCAAGCCGTGGCCGGCCGCGGCGGCCGATCGCGCCGTGGCCGGGGGGCTGGGCATCATGCTTGATGACCTCGTGGCCGCTGTCTATGCTTCGGTGGTGCTGCAGGCCGCGGCCTGGCTCGTCGGCCGTTACCTCGAAGGAGTGTCCCTGTGACAAGAATGAGCGTGTTGGTGCTGTTGCTGGCCCTGGGCGCGGGCGCGCGGGCGGGCCAGGTGGAGATCGTCGATGCGGTGCTGGTACGCGATGCCGCGAGCTGGAACGCCAGCGTCACCCTGCGCCATGCCGACACGGGCTGGAAGCACTACGCCGATGCCTGGCGGGTGGTGGACGCCGGGGGCCGGGAGCTGGGCAAGCGCGTGCTGTACCATCCCCACGTGAAGGAACAGCCCTTCACCCGCAGCCTGCGCGGCATCGCCATCCCCCCCGGCACCCGCTTCGTCTGGATCGAGGCCCACGACAACGTCCACGGCTGGGCCCGCACCCGC
>JALSIK010000054.1 GCA_026990045.1 Chromatiales bacterium
TGAGAGGGGCATCGTGAGTGCACCACACAGACGAAAGCTGAACCCGTGGCTCATGGCGCTTTTGTTCGCCATCCCGGTGTTCTTCTTCATCATGAGCTTCGTGATGCAGGCATCGAGATGAGCGGGCGGGAGCATCAGCGCGAGGCCAATCTCCGCCTGGTACGGCGCACGGTGCTGGTGGCCGTGGCCATGTTCGGCTTCGGCTTCCTGCTGGTGCCGCTGTACTCGGTGGTCTGCGATGCCTTCGGGCTCAACGGCCGCTTCGTGGACATCCAGAGCGGTGACTACGACCAGGCCGCTGCGAAGGTTCGGGCCGGTACCGCCCGGGTGGATACGTCCCGGACCGTCACCGTCCAGTTCGTGGCCAACCGCAACGGCGCACTCAACTGGGAGTTCCGGCCGCTGGTGCGGAGCATGAAGGTGCACCCGGGGAAGGTCTACGAGGTGCGCTACTTCGCCCGCAACCTCACCGGCCGCGAGGTGGTGGGCCAGGCGGTGCCCAGCCTGTCGCCGGGGGAGGCGGTGAAGTACTTCACCAAGATCGAGTGCTTCTGCTTCACCCGCCAGGACCTGAAGGCACGTGAGGCGCAGGAGATGCCCCTGCGGTTCATGGTGGACCCGGCCCTGCCCCGGGACGTGCGCACCATCACCCTGGCCTACACCTTCTTCGACACCGGGGACAAACCGCCGGCGGCGACGGCGCAGGCCGGTCGCACCAGTGGCGGCTGATCACCGGGCGCAAAGCCGATGACAAGAACCGACAACAATCAGAACTGACAAAACTGCCAACGAGAGGGTCTGACATGACACAACAACAAGCGGGTTACTATCTGCCCCAGCCCAGCTACTGGCCGCTGGTGGGCTCCATCGGCCTGTTTTTCACCCTGGGCGGCTTCGCCTATTACCTCGGGGACATGGAAAAGCACACCCCCATGTGGATCGTGCTCGGGGCGGCCATTCTCATCGTCATGCTGTTCGGCTGGTTCGGCAAGGTGATCCACGAGAACGAGGCCGGCCTCTACAACGACCAGGTGGATCGCTCCTTCCGCTGGAGCATGATGTGGTTCATCTTCTCGGAGGTGATGTTCTTCGCTGTCTTCTTCGGCGCCCTGTTCTACGCGCGCCAGCTCTCGGTGCCGTGGCTGGGGGGCGAGGGCAACAACGCGCTGACCAACGAACTGCTGTGGTCGGGTTTCGAGGCGGCCTGGCCCACCAACGGCCCAGCCAAGGTAGGGGGTGAGTTCGAGCCCATGGGGGCCTGGGGCATCCCGGCGCTCAACACCCTGATCCTGCTGTCCTCGGGCGTGACCGTCACCTGGGCCCACTGGGGCCTGAAGAAGGGCAACCGCGGCCAGCTCATCCTCGGCCTGCTGCTCACGGTGGCCCTGGGTTTCACCTTCGTGGGTTTCCAGGTCTACGAGTACGGCCACGCATACAGTGACCTGAACCTGAAGCTGTCCACGGGCATCTATGGCTCGACCTTCTTCATGCTGACCGGGTTCCACGGCCTGCACGTGACCATCGGGGCCATCATGCTCACCGTGGTGATGCTGCGCGCCATCAAGGGCCATTTCACGCCGGAACGGCATTTCGCCTTCGAGGCCGCGGCGTGGTACTGGCACTTCGTGGACGTGGTCTGGCTGGGCCTGTTCATCTTCGTGTACTGGCTCTGAAACGGTCACGCGGCCAATGAAAAGGCGCCGCGGTGCGGCGCCTTTTTCTCGCCCGGCTGGCGGTGCGGCCTCAGTCGGCCGGGGCCTTGAGGGTCACCTGGTGGCCGGCGGCATAGATCCCGTGGGGCCGCAGGATCCCGGTGGCGTAGCCCAGCATCAGGAGCGCAAACAGCCCGACGGACAGGGCGATGCGCACGGTGAGTGCTCTGACCGTGCGATCACTGCGGCCCTTGTCCTGGATCAGCGTGAACAGGGCACGGCCGAGGCTGATGACGATGACGGCGAAGACCGCGAGAATGAAGACCTTGGCATACATGGGCGGGCCCTCCGGCGGGATGGAGAGTACCGAGTATATACCGGGCCGGACCGTGCGCCCAGCACCGCCATGAGACGCCCCCGGCTGGTGCCGGCGCTGGCCACGGCGCTGCTGTTGCCGCTGCTGATCTCGCTGGGGTTCTGGCAACTCCACCGGGCGGACGAAAAACGGGCGCTGGAGCAGGCGTATGTCCGGCGCGGCGAGGCCCCGATCCTGGACCTCGCCCGGGTGGCGCGGTGGGACGAGGGCCGTCTCCGCTACCGCCGGGCGCGGGTCCGGGGCCGCTACCTGGCGAGCCGCCAGGTACTGCTGGACAACCAGGTGCACGAGGGCCGCGCGGGGTATCACGTGCTCACGCCCCTGCTACCGGAAGCCGGCGAGCACTGCGTCCTGGTGGACCGGGGCTGGATCCCGGCCCCGGGCGACCGCAGCCGGGTGCCGGAGCCCGGCGTGCCCCCGGGCACGGTGAGCGTGCGCGGGCTGCTGGATCGGGCCCCGGAGCCGGGGATCCGCATGGGCACGGCGGTGGCCACGCCGGGCCGGTGGCCGCTGGTGGTGCCGTGGGTGGACGCCGCCGCCCTGGCACCGCACCTGGGGTGCCGGCCCGCGCCCCTGGTGCTCAAGCTGGACCCGGATCTCGCCGGCGGGTTCGTGCGCGACTGGCCGCCGGTGCGCCTGCAGCCGGAAAAGAGCGTGAGCTACGCGGTGCAGTGGTTCACCATGGCGGGGGTGCTGGTGGTGATTTTCCTGGTGCTGCACCTGCGGCACCGCAACGATGACGAGGCAACATGAGCGTCACGACCGCAAACAGAACGCGCAACCGCGTCACCCTGCTGCTGCTGCTGGCGGTGTTCGCGGGCCCCTTGCTGTACGCCGCCTGGGTCTACAACACCATGGAGCGGCCCGCGCGGATGAAGAACCACGGCACCCTGGTGCAGCCGCCCAGGCCGCTGCCGGAAGATCTGACGCTGCGGGGTACCGAGGAGATTGCCCTCAAGGATGCCTTCGCCGGCAAGTGGACGCTGGTGGTGGTGGGGGGCACGGAATGTGACGGGGCCTGCCGTCTCGCCCTGTACAAGTCGCGCCAGAGCCGCCTGGCCCAGGGCGAGTCGGTGCGCCGGGTGCAGCGGATCTACCTGCTGCTGGCCGATGCGCCGGGAGACACCCTGGCGCGCCTGCGTGCCGACCACCCCGACCTGCGCATCCTGCGGGTGCCGGTCCCGGAGCGCGCCCGGATCGTCGCGCTGTTCGAAGACGACGGCAGCGGCGGCAGCGTCTACGTGGTGGACCCGCTCGGTAATTACATGATGCGCTTCGACGGTGCGTTCGAGGCCAAGGGCCTGGCCCAGGACCTGCGCCTGCTGCTGCGCGCCTCGCAAATCGGATGACGGCCATGCCCTGGACCGCCCGCCTGGCCTTGTTTGCCGCTTTCTTCGCCCTCGGCGTGGTGCTGCTGGGTGCCTACACCCGCCTGTCCGATGCCGGCCTCGGCTGTCCCGACTGGCCCGGCTGTTACGGTCACCTGGCCGTACCCCGGGCCGAACACGAGGTGGCCCGCGCGCAGCAGGCCTTTCCCGGGCGGCCGCTGGAGGCGCCCAAGGCCTGGAAGGAAATGATCCACCGTTACTTCGCCGGCACCCTGGGCCTGCTCATTCTCGTCCTGGCCGCGGGCGCCGTGGCCGCGCGCCGGCGCGATTCGCATCAACCCGTCGCGCTGCCCGTCTTTCTCCTGGCGCTGGTGGTGTTCCAGGCTCTGCTGGGCATGTGGACGGTGACCTGGCTGCTCAAGCCGGTGGTGGTCATGGCCCACCTGCTGGGCGGCCTGAGCGTGCTCGCCCTGTTGTGGTGGTACGGCCTGCGCCACGGCCGGCTGCTGGCCGCGCCGGGCGATCCCGCCGCCCGCACCCGCCTGCGGGGCCCGGCCCTGGCGGCGCTGGCGGTGCTGGTGCTGCAGATCGCCCTGGGCGGGTGGACCTCGGCCAACTATGCCGCCCTGGCCTGCACCGACTTCCCCACCTGCGGCGGCCAGTGGTGGCCGGAGATGGATTTCTCCGAGGCCTTCGTGCTCTGGCGCGGGCTGGGCATCAATTACGAGTTCGGGGTGCTGGACTCGGCCGCGCGCAAGGCCATCCACGTCACCCACCGCCTGGGCGCGGTGGCCACCCTGCTGGTGGTGGGGTGGGCCGCGGTGGCCGCCCTGCGCCGGGGACGGGACCGGCTGCTGGCCCGTACCGGCGCCGTGGTCCTGGGCCTGCTGCTGGTGCAGGTGTCACTGGGCATCGCCAACGTGGTATTCTCGTTGCCACTGCCGGTGGCCGTGGCCCACAACGGCGGTGCCGCGCTCCTGCTGCTGGGGGTCGTGACCCTCAACCACGTGGCGCGGACGTAGAACGAGGGGTGGAGGAAAAGCCATGTTGACTCTGCGCAAGCACCTGGGCCTGCCGTCCATCGTGCGCCACTGGCGCGACTACTACGAGCTGTGCAAGCCGCGGGTGGTGATGCTCATCGTCTTCACCGCCATGGTGGGCATGTTCCTGGCTACCCCCGGGATGGTGCCCCTGGACGTGCTGCTGCTGGGCACCCTGGGCATCGGCCTGGCCGCCAGCTCCGCCGCCGCCATCAACCAGCTGGTGGAGCAGCAGGTGGACTCCCTCATGAACCGCACCCGCACCCGTCCCCTGCCCGCGGGAAACGTGACGCCGCGCCAGGCCGTCGTCTTCGCCACGGTGCTCGGCACCGCCTCCATGATCATCCTGGCGGTGTACGTCAATCCCCTCACCGCCCTGCTCACCTTCGCCTCCCTCATCGGCTACGCCGTGATCTACACCGTGTTCCTCAAGCGTGCCACGCCGCAGAACATCGTCATCGGCGGCGCCGCCGGCGCCGCTCCGCCGGTGCTGGGCTGGACCGCCGTCACCGGCAGCCTCGACCCTTATGCCGGCCTGCTGTTCCTGATCATCTTCGCCTGGACCCCGCCCCACTTCTGGGCGTTGGCCATCGCCCGGCGGGAGGAGTACGCCAAGGCCGACATGCCCATGCTGCCGGTGACTCACGGTGAGGCCTTCACCCGCCTCCACGTGCTGCTCTATACCATTATATTGGCCGCCGTCACCCTGCTGCCCTTCGCCACCCGCATGAGCGGCTGGATCTACCTGGCCGGCATCGTTCCCCTCAACGCCGTGTTCCTCTGGTATGCCGTGCGCATGCAGAGCGACACCGGCCACCGCCTGCCCATGCGCACCTTCGGTTACTCCATCGTCTACCTCATGCTCCTGTTCGCGCTGCTGCTGGTGGACCATTACGTTCCCACCGCCTGAGAATCCGGAACGCCGGGTTTCCGAGGGAACGCCAAGCCCAAGGGAACGCCCAACTCCAGCCCGGCAACAACCGGATCGCCGGGCCCCAGCCCGGCACATCATCCAGGACACCGCATCATCATGTTCCCCTGTTCCGTGCACCACGTGAATCGCTGCAAAACCGATTAAACCGATGAGCCCGGCGCCAGGTACTTGTGATGATCACCCCACCTCACCGAAAACCCGGATACGATGGCCGGG
>JALSIK010000055.1 GCA_026990045.1 Chromatiales bacterium
CCGATGGAGGCGCCGATCATGGCGCCGGCGACGATGCCCAGAAAGGTCGCCAGCGGGCGATCGTGGTGTCCGCGCCCGGCGGTGGAGCCGATGGCCCCGCCGATGACGGCACCGGTGATGGCTCCCTGTTCTTCCTTGGTGGCACAGCTCCCCAGGGCCAGTGTGGCCGCTGCGGCGGCCACGATGAGCAAGCGTCTTGCGTTCATGATGGTTCCTCCTCTGCCTGTTCCCGCGCAGGGACCCCTGCCGTGTTGGACCCAGCGTGCACCATGTGGTTCGGCCAGACATTGACGGGGGTCAAAATCCCGGACCCTGCCGGGGAAGCGGGCCGGAGGGACGCCCGTCCCCCGGGGAACGGGTCAGGCCGTGGCTGCCGCGGGGCGCAGGGGTTCGTGCCCGGACTCGCGGGGTTCGGCCGCGGCCGGCACCGAGGCGCACTCACGGAAGATGCGCTTGTCGCAGCGGCGGCAGATGTCGTGATCGAGGCGGTCGAAGATGGCCGCCAGTGCCTCGCTCTTGGAGTGGAAGATATTGTCGTCGCCGATGATGCGCAGGTAGTCACCGCGCTTGAAAGGTTCACAGACCCCTTCCTTGACGTTGATGAGGTACAGGCCCCCTCCGCGTTGCCGGCGCTTTTCCGCCTCCTGGGCCAGGAACTCGGCACCCTGAATGTCGATGAAATTGATGCCGCTGGCGATGATGGCCAGGTGCTTCTGCTCCGGTTGCTGTTCCTCGAACCGGCGCAGGGTTTCCTGCACGTGGGCCACGGCGCCGAAGAACAGCGAGCCGTCGATGCGGATGATCTTGAGCTGCGGGCACTCGGGCAGGGTGCCATCCGTGATGAACTTGCGCCGGGGATCAGAGGGGTTGGGAACGCGGGCCAGGATACGGGGGCGCGAGGTGCGCGCCAGGTAGACCATGAGCGAGAGGATCACGCCGAGGAAGATGGCGAATTCCAGTTCCAGGAACAGGGTGGCGAGGAAGGTGGTCGCCAGGATCATGGTCTCGGATCGGCTCGTGCGCACGATCTGTGTTATGTGATGAAAGTCGATGAGCCCCCAGGCCACCAGGAACAGGATGCCGGCCATGGCCGCATTGGGCAGGTAGGCGGCCAGCGGGGCCACCAGCAGCACCACGCCCATGAGCAGCACACCGGCGAACACCGCGGCCAGCGGCGTCTTGGCCCCGGCCTCGTAATTGAGACCGCTGCGGTTGAAGGAGCCGGTGGCCACGTAGCCCGAGAAGAAACTGCCGGCGACGTTGGACAGCCCCTGGCCGATGAACTCCTGGTTGCCGTCCAGGTGCTGGCCGGAACGGGCGGCCAGGGCGCGGGCGATGGAAACCGCCTCGGTGAGTGCGAACAGGGTGACGGCGAGCGTGGCCGGTGCCAATGCGCGCATGGTATCGAGGTCGAACTGCGGCGCCGACAGCGGCGGGAGAGTGGCGGGCAGGGCGCCGACGACCGGGATGGTGGTCATGCTCCCGGCGGTCATGAAGCCTACGGCCACCAGGCTGCCTGCGACCATGGCGACGATCATGTAAGGGAGGCGCGGTGCGTAGCGCTTGATGAGAATGCCGCAGGCCAGGGTCACGATGCCGATCGCCGTCACCGCGGGATCGATCTCGCCCAGGTGCTCCCACACCGAGGCCAGGATCTCGTGGACGTGGCCCCCGCGCGGGATGTCGATGCCCAGGAAATGCTTGAGCTGCTTGCTGGCGATGAGGACCGCGGCACCGGCGGTGAAGCCGATGATCACGGAATGGGAGATGAAATTGACCAGCACGCCCATGCGGGCCAGGCCCAGCGCGATCTGGGTCAGGCCGACCATGAAGGTGAGGGTGAGGGCCAGGCTGACGTACTGCGCGGTTCCGGGTTCGGCCAAGGCGCTCAGCGAGGAGAACAGCACCACCGAGGCGGCCGTGGTGGGGCCGGAGACCAGGTGCCAGGAGGAGCCGAACAGGGCGGCCACGATGGCCGGGATCATGCCCGCGTAGAGGCCGTATTCCACCGGCATCCCGGCGATGGTGGCGAAGGCCACGCCCTGCGGCAGGACCACGATGGCGCCGGTCAGGCCGGCGACGAAGTCGGCGCGCAGGGTGCGGCGGTCGACCCGGTGCCACCAGCGCACCGGGGGAAAGGCCCGGACCAGCCACACCGGGCAGGCGTTGCTCAGTCGTCGCAGCAAGCGGGTGCCTCACCAGCGAGAGGGGATGCACGGCACCGGCGCGAGGGCCGGCGGGAAAACTTGGCATTATAGCAGAAGGCGCGCGTGATTGGCTAATGGCGGCAGTCCGGTCCCAGGGGCACGAATTCGGGCCCCGGTTGCAAAGGTTCGGTTTCGACACCGCCGCGGGCACCGGTCTTGGCCCGGTACATGGCGGTGTCGGCGGCCCGCAGTATTTCTTCGGCGCTCCGTCGTTCACCGGCATGAAGGGCGATGCCGATGGAGGCCGAGATCATGTGCCGGCCCAGAAGGGCATCGGCGGCGGCCTCTATCTCGGCCACGATCCGCCTCATCATGCGCTCGATGCGGGCCACGTCGTCCACCTCGCGCACGAGAACGCCGAACTCGTCGCCGCCGAGGCGGGCCACCGCATCGTGTTCGCGGGTGTGCCGGCCCAGCACGCCGGCCACACGCCGGAGCAGTTCGTCGCCGCGATGGTGGCCGTAGGTGTCGTTGACCTGCTTGAAGCCGTCGAGGTCAATGAAGGCGACGGCGAACCGGGATCGGCGCCGGTCATGCAGGGCCTCCTCGATGAGGGTGTAGAACCGGGCCCGATTGAGCAGCCCCGTGAGCTGATCGTGTGCCGCGGCATGGCTGGCCTGGAGCAGTGCCGCGTGGAGCCGCTCGTTGGTCCGCAGGAGATGGCGCAGCAGGGTGCCGACGTACAGGGGCAGGATGGCGAGGCCGGCGAGCAGGGCCAGGCCCAGGCCGGGCTGGGCGCGCCAGTAGGGGGAAGTCATCAATACGGTGGCGAATCCCAGGCTGCAGGCCACGGTGGAGCCCACCAGGTAGGCCAGCCCGTAACGCATGCCGTTGCCCAGGATCACCTGCAGGAGCACGGGGTAGAAGACCACGCCCCACGAGCCGCCGAGCCAGGCGGCGGCTGACAGGATGGCGGCATCGGTCGCCACCGGGATCCAGCGCCGCCAGGGGCAGGTGCCGGGGCGCAGGCGGACCCAGGCGAACCATGCCAGGGCGGCCAGGGCATAGCCGCCGGATATGGCCACGGCACCGGTGGTGACCTCATTCCATTGCCGGAGCACCAGGAAATAGACGGTGGAGGCCGTGGCCAGGCCCAGGCGCAGCCGGGCCTGGCCGGCTTCGAGCTTTTCGATGGACTGTGACAGCGGGCTGGTGGACGGCAGGGACATGGGCCCAGGGTCTCCTTTCCCGTTATATATTTGGCGTAGGCGGTCAAGGGATGCCGAACTTGAGCAATTTGTCCGGAGAATTTGATCCAGGTCACGCGCGGGGGGCTAAAGGCCGGCGGCCCGGGGGCCGCAAACGCGCAGGGGGAGCGGCTCGCCGCACGGTAGCCGGAAGGACATATGGCACGGCCGGCAGGTGCTGTGCTATACGGTCTGGTCACGGCGTCGCCGCGTGAGTGCCGGTCCCGGCAGGGCCGGAGTGTTTTCAAAATCAACGGGATAGATCCAGGCGGGTATTTCCGGAATCATGAAGCGGGGCATCCTCGGAACGGCGGCCACGGTGCTGCGCTGGCTGGCCGGCGGCGGCACGGCACGGCAGTGGGTGATATGCCTGCTGGCGGGGCTGGTCCTGGCGGCCTGGGGGGCCGGGCTCGCACTTGCCGGGGTGACCCTGCCGTCGCCGGCGGCCTGGGTGCTCGGGGGCCTGTTTGCCTTCCTCGGTCTCGCCGCCGTCCCCGTCGCGAGGTGCCACCTCGGGGGACGATTCCTGCGCCACCTGCTGCTGGGGGGCACCGTGGCCGCCTGTGCCGGGCTTGCCGCCACCACCGGCGGGCGCAGTGGGGCCCTGCCCGCGGCCCTGCTGCTGCCGCTGGTGCTGGATTTCGGCTGGCGTTACGGTGCGACCGCGGCCGGACGCGCATGGGCGCTGGCACTGGCTGCCCTGGCCGCGGCGGTACTGGCCGGTCCCGGCTGGCAGGGGTACGGAGGCACGGCCCTGGGGCTGCTGCTCGCACTCGCCGTCGGTGGCGGGTTCGGGATTTTGCTGCTCTGCCACCGGGATCGCCTGCGGCAGCGGCTGGAGGAGGCGCACGGCCGGCTCGCGGAAGCGGAACGGGCGCGGGTGGAGTTCCTGGCCCACGCCTCCCAGGAGCTGCGGACCCCGTTGAACAGCGTGCTGTCGGCCTGCGAACTGCTGCGCGAGACCGATCTCGGCGGGCCGCAGCGGGAATACGTGGAGGCCATTCACGGTTCGGCCCACGCCCTCATGGACATCGTGACCAACGTGCTGGACGTCTCGCGCCTGGATGCCGGCGAGGCGGCCATGCGCCACGTGTGCTTCGACCTGCACGAGTGCGTCCATGGCGCGGTGGAGGCGCTGCAGCCGCTGGCCGAGCAGAAGGGGCTGTCGGTGCATGCCAACGTGTCGCGCAACACCCCGCGCTTCGTGTACGGCGATCCGGCCCGCCTGCGCCAGGTGCTGGTCAACCTGGGCAGCGGCGCCGTGCGCAACACCCAGCACGGCCACGTGTCGCTGCACACCTACGCCTCGGCGCTGGGCGAGACCTCGGCCCACGTCTGCTTCGAGGTCATCGACACCGGCAGCGGCGACGGCGGCGGGCGCTACGGCGACGAGGGCGGGCTGGGGGCGGCCCTGGCGCGCCAGCTCGTGGCCCTCCTGGGCGGGCGCCTGAGCACCAGCAGCGTGCCGGGGCGCGGCAACCGCTACTGGTTCGAGCTGGACCTGACCCTGGCGGTGGAGCAGGACCGCAGCCACGTGGACGCGGACGTGCTTATCCTCTCCACCAACCGCGGGCACGTGCGCACCTGGCAGGCCCTGCTGTCGTCGTGGGAGATGCAGGCGGCGGTGGTGGACAGCGTGGTGGCCTGTCTCGACGTGGTGGAGGCCTGGCGCGAGACGGCCCGCGCGCGGATCATCCTGGTGGACGACAGCAGCATCTCCACGCCGCCCATCCGCGTGGCCCAGCTCATCCGCGAGGCCGGCGGCGCCCGGTTGCGCCTGCTGCTGTCCACCATGAACCCGCGGTTGAAGGAGAACCCGGCCATCCGCGAGTGCTTCCACGAGGTGCTGGACGTGCCGGTGGACAGCCGCCAGCTCTACCATGCGCTCAAGGCCGAGGCGGTGCCGACCCAGGCCGCCGGCGTCATTCCGCTGCCGGCACGCTACAGCCAGCGCCAGGCCCGGACGCCCGAGCCGCTCAATATCCTGGTGGCCGAGGACCAGGAGACCAACCAGTTCGTGTTTCGCCGCATCCTGGAGAGCGAGGGCCATTGCGTGACCCTGGCCCGCGACGGGCGCCAGGCGCTGGACCTGCTGGAGTCCGAGATCTTCGACCTGGCCATCCTCGACCTGCACATGCCGGAGATGGAC
>JALSIK010000056.1 GCA_026990045.1 Chromatiales bacterium
CCGCGAAAAACAACTTGAGGATATCGACCCTCTTTGCGTAATCAGCGTCGCCTGTACCAACGAGAAAACCGGTCCGTTCGAAGTCATCCCGGAAAAACGCTTCGACTAGCACCCGGATTTCATCCGGACCCAACGCCCACTGCACCCGGCCATTCGAGAGACGATACAGTGCCGCCCCGCTCCTCGGCCCACCCGCCTCGATGACACGGAAATACGACGCCCGATATCGGACAGGGTCGACCTCCGCCATCAGTTTCTCCACGTGATCGTGTTCCAGCATGGATAGGAATGCCTGTGTCATCTCCTCCCGGCTCACGCGCAGACCGAGCACTCGCTTCAGCCGCACCCTTCTCGCCGGCAGCGCACAGGATGCCACCGCCCCGCGCAAGGCGGGACTGTTGCGCGCAACCGCAAAACCATTGCAGTCTCGGGCGCATTCTGACAGCTGTTCCAGTGGACCGGTCCCGGTCAGCGCCTGATACAACCGCGTACCGACAGACTCGCCCCCGCTCTCCGCTGCGCAGTATTGCCGCGCGAACGTGGCTAGGAATTCATCTGCAGGACCCGTGACGTCAGGTGGATGATTACGGAAACATCTCATGGCCACGGTGGCAATCGCGACCTCCGGCTGGCGCCGCACCGCCTGCAGGGATTCTCGTACCGGCAGGATCGTATGCTCACCCTGGTTCATCCGATGGCAGACCATACTCAAGACATCCTGCTTGACCTCGATGAGTTCGTTACCATCCTGCAGACGTTCCAGGGCCAACGGCGCCGCTTCCGCTCCCAGCCAGGTTACAGCCTCACGCACAAGCGCCCGCCGCGCCCTCGCCTCCGTGGTCATTCCGAGCCGCTTGCGGTAGGCATCGAGCAGACGCACCTGGGACAGAACGGATACCCGCCTCACCCCCGTGATTTGCCCCGCATCATGTTCACCCTCAGCCGTCTTGACCAGCACACGCTGCCCCAGCCGGTTCAATTCCAGCATCCGCACCTCGACATAGCCAGTTGAAGAGAATTTTCTCGCCCACATGATCCGGCCGCTACGCCTGTAGCGTCCACGCAAAAACGGCCGGCCAGCCCGATTGACCTCGACCGCAAACCAGCCTTCATCGATGAGCGCATCCAGCAGGAAAAACGGCGCGATAATTACACATGCCGCAGTGTGTACACAGGCACTTCCGGACGTTTCTTCTTCCTGCCATGCAACCCGAACCGCATATCCCGCCTCCGACGCCAAGGCGCGAACCTCGTCCAGACGGGAAGGAACGTCCACCAGCTTTTCGGTCTGCACCGCCGGTTCCGATGCCGATACCCCTCCCATGCCAAGTATCGTGAGGAGGATGACCGCGCCCCAGCCCCCCAGACTGACCCCGGGTTCCACGTACAAAGGCAACGGACATTTCATGGCTATGCCGTGCGACACTGGGAATTTTGCTCTTTACACACCCCTGCCCGCCCCCGCGCCATTGCTGTCATTCTTCAGCCACCAGCACGCCGTCTTCCAGCCGCAGCACGCGGTCCATGCGCCGGGCCAGGCCGGTGTCGTGGGTGACCACCACGAACGCCGTGCCGTGGGCGCGGTTGAGTTCCAGCATCAGCTCGTAGACCTGGCCCGCGGTGCGCGCGTCGAGGTTGCCGGTGGGCTCGTCGGCCAGCACGCACCCGGGCCGAGTGACCAGGGCCCGGGCCACCGCCGCGCGCTGGCGCTCGCCCCCGGACAGCTCGCCGGGCTTGTGGTGCAGGCGCGCCCCCAGGCCCACCTGCTCCAGCACCTCCCGGGCCCGGTCCGCCGCGGCGGCCGGCGGCTCGCGGCGGATGAGCAGGGGCAGGGCCACGTTCTCCAGTGCGGTGAACTCGGGCAACAGGTGATGGAACTGGTAGACGAAGCCCAGCATGCGGTTGCGCACCCGCCCGCGCTCGGCGTCGCCCAGGCGGGCCAGGTCCAGCCCGCCCACGGTCACGTTGCCGGCGGTGGGCGTGTCCAGCCCGCCCAGCAGGTGCAGCAGGGTGCTTTTGCCCGAGCCCGAGGCGCCCACCACCGCCACCTGCTCGCCCGGCGCCACCGCCAGGTCCACCCCGCGCAGCACTTCCACCCGCAGCGGTCCCTCGGTGAAGTGCTTCACCAGGCCGTGGCAGGCGATGACGGTGTCCACCTCGCCGCCGGCGGGACGCGCCTCGCTATTCATAACGCAGGGCCTCCGCCGGCTGGGTGCGCGCGGCACGCCAGGCCGGGTACAGGGTCGCCGCCACGCCCACCAGCAGCGAGACCGTGCCAATGAACCAGACGTCGTCCCAGTGCAGGTCCGAGGGCAGACGCGAGATGTAATAGATCTGCGGGTCCAGCACCGCGAACCCGAACAGGTCCTCGATGAAGGCCACCACCTCGCCCACGTTGAGGGCCAGGCTCACGCCGCCCGTGATCCCCAGCACGGTCCCCACCACGCCGATGAGCGTGCCCTGGACCATGAAGGTGAGCATGATGCTGGCCGGCGTCGCGCCCAGGGTGCGGAGGATGGCGATGTCCGCCTCCTTGTCCCGCACCACCATGACCAGGGTGGAGACCACGTTGAAGGCGGCCACCGCGATGATGAGGGTGAGCAACAGGAAGATGATGCGCTTTTCGATCTTGACCGCGTCGAACCAGTGCCGCTGCACCAGGCTCCAGTCCCGGATCCAGTAGTCGGCCAGTTCGCCCTGCTGGAGATCCCGCCGCACCCGCTGGGCCAGGAACAGGTCGGTGAGGCGGGCGCGCACGCCGGTCACCGCGTCCCCCAGGCGGAACAGGCGCTGGGCGTCGCGCAGGTGGACCAGGGCCAGCAGGCTGTCATAGAGGGAATGCCCGGCGCGGAAGATGCCCACCACGCGGAAGCGCTTGAAGCGCGGCATGACCCCGGCCAGGGTGATGTCGGCGCTGGGCGTGACCAGGGTGACGCGGTCGCCCGGCACCACCTGCAGCCGGTCGGCCAGGCCCTGGCCCAGGATGATGCCGAACTCGCCGGGCGCGAGGTCGGCCAGCTTACCCTCCACCATGTGCTTGGCGATGTCGGCGGTCTTTTCTTCCCGCGCCGGCAGGATCCCGCGCAGGAGCACGCCGTTGACCCGCTCGCGGTGCACCAGCATGCCCTCGGCCCGCACGTAAGGCGCGGTGGCCACCACCTCCGGGTGGGCCTCCAGCTTCTCCGCCACCGCCCGCCAGTCCTCCAGCCGCTCGCCGAACTGGCTCACGGTGAGATGGGACACCATGTCGAGGATGCGCTCGCGCACCTCCTTCTCGAAGCCGTTCATCACCGACATGACGGTGATGAGCGCGGTCACCCCCAGGGCGATGCCCACCACGGAGAAACCGGTGATGAAGGAGATGAAGTGGGTCCGGCGCTTGGCCCGCGTGTAGCGCAGGCCGACGAAGATCTCGAACGGCCGGAACATCAGGAGGTTCTTCCCTGCATGGGACCGCATTGTAGCGGCGGCCGGGGCCGCCCCGCAAACAGGGCCTCAGTCGAGCACGACGGGGATGGGCCGCTGCAGGGTGACGCCGCGCGGCGTCACCCGCGCCCGCCAGGCCAGCAGCTCGACGCCGGCGGCGGCCGCCGCCGCCATGGCCGCGGCGTACTCCGGATCGATGGCACGGGCCGGTGCCAGGCACCGTGCGTCCTCGCGCTGCACGCAGTAGAACATGGCCGCGCGCCCGCCCGCGGCCGCCACGCGCATGAGCTCGCGCAGGTGGCGGGTGCCGCGGCGGCTGACGGCGTCGGGAAAGACGGCGGTCGCGCCGTCCACCACCGCGGTGACGTTCTTCACCTCCACGTGGCAGGCCGGGCGACCGCCCGCGTCCTCCAGCAGCAGGTCCACCCTCGAGCCCTCGTCGCCGTAGGCCACCTCTCGCCGCACCCGCGCATACCCGGCCAGCTCCGGGATGCGGCCGGCGGTGATGGCGGCCGCCGCCAGCCGGTTGGCCAGGTGGGTGTCCACCCCCACCAGCACGCCGGAGGGCAGCTCCGAGGCCACCCAGCTCCAGCGATGTTTGCGGCGCGGGTTGGCCGCGGCCTGCAGCCACACCCGCATGCCGGGCTCGGCGCAGCCCAGCATGCTGCCGGTGTTGGGGGTGTGCACGGTGAACTCGCGGCCGTCCGCGTCGCGCACGTCGGCCAGGAACCGCTTGTAGCGGCGCAGCAGCACCGCCGGCCGCAGCGGCGGCTCGTAGGCGATGTCCGCCTCAGCGGTGGACACGGCGGACGTCGTAGACGTTGGGCAGCTGGTTGATGCGGTTGAGCACGCGCGAGAGCTCGGCCACGTCGGCGATCTCCAGCGTCAGCTCCATGCGCGCGGTGTTGGTGCGCTTGTCGGACCGGGTGTTGACCGCCACCACGTTGATCATCTCGTTGGCCAGCACGTTGGTGACGTCACGCAGCAGCCCGTGGCGGTCGATGGCCTCCACCACCACGTCCACCGGGTAGGTGCCGCGGGCCTTGCCGGCCCACTGCACCTCGATGAGCCGGTCCCGGCGCCCGTCGTCCATGGTCAGCACGTTGCGGCAGTCGCGGCGGTGGATGGTGACGCCGTGGCCCCGGGTGATGTAGCCCACGATGGGATCCCCCTGGGCCGGCTTGCAGCACTGGGCCAGGCGGGTGAGCAGGTTGCCCACGCCGTGGATGGTGACCTCGGATCCGGCCTCGCCCCGCGGGCGGCGGCGCACCGGCTGCACCGGCACGTCGGCCTCCGCCGCCGGCTGCACCAGTTCCGCCGCGGCCTTGCCCAGCTGGCCCGGGGTCACGTCGCTGCGCCCCAGGGCCACGTAGAGATCCTCCACCGTGTCGTAACCCAGGGCCCTGGCCAGCTCGCCGTAGGCCAGGCCGGTGATACCCAGGCGGTGCAGCTCCCGTTCCAGCAGGACGCGGCCCTCGGCGGCGTTCTTCTCCTGGTCCTGCTGCTTGAACCACTGGCGCGCCTTGGCCCGCGCGCGCGAGGTGCGCAGGTAGCCCAGGTGCGGGTTGAGCCAGTCGCGGCTGGGACGGCCGCTCTTGGCGGTGAGGATCTCCACCTGGTCGCCGCTCTTGAGCTCGTAGGTCAGCGGCACCATGCGGCCGTTGACCCGCGCCCCGCGGCAGCGGTGCCCCACCTCGGTGTGGATGTAGTAGGCGAAGTCCAGCGGCGTGGCCCCCTGGGGCAGGTCCAGCACGTCACCGCCCGGGGTGAGCACGTAGACCCGGTCCTGGAACACCTCGGACTTGAAGCGGTCGATGAAGTCGCCGGCGTCGGCCGACTCCTCCTTCCAGTCCAGGAGCTGGCGCAGCCAGGCAACCTTCTGCTGGTAGTGGTCGTCGGGCCGGGCCCCTTCCTTGTACTGCCAGTGGGCCGCCACCCCCAGCTCCGCGTGCTCGTGCATGGCATGGGTCCGGATCTGCACCTCCAGGGTCTTGCCCTCGGGCCCGATGACCGCGGTGTGGATGGACTGGTACATGTTCTCCTTGGGCGTGGCGATGTAGTCGTCGAACTCCCGCGGGATGTGCCGCCAC
>JALSIK010000057.1 GCA_026990045.1 Chromatiales bacterium
GATGTGGTGCGCGGCGACAACCTGTGGGACATCGCCGGCAAGCAGGACATCTACGCCAACCCGTTCCAGTGGCCGCTCATCTACAAGGCCAACCAGGACAAGATCAAGGACGCCGACCTGATCTACCCCGGGCAGGTCTTCGACATCAACCGCAATGCCTCGCCGGACGAGGTCAACGCGGCCATCCAGCACGCCAAGACCCGCGGGGCCTGGTCCCTGGGCGTGGTGGAAGAGTCGGACAGGGCTTACCTCGCCCAGTGAAACCGGGCACCAGTGCCTGAGACTGGCCGGGGCCCCCATCGCGGGGCCCCGTTTCGTTTCCGGTCCGGTGCTCTCGCCGTCGGGCGGTGGGGCCGGTGGGCGGGACGGCGCGCGCGGGCTGCCGCGGCCTTTGCCGGCTTCGTCTTCGCGCGGTACTACCGCGAGCGGGGGCCGCGCGCGGCCGCAGCCCTGAGTTACACCACGCTGCTGGCCATGGTACCGCTGCTGGCGGTGGCCTTCGCCGTTTTCAGCCGTTACCCCTCCTTCAACCGCCTGCTGGAGCTGGGCCGGGACGAGCTGCTCACGGTCCTGGCGCCGGCGGTGGCGGCGGAGGTCATCGACCGCGTGGAGACCTTCGTCGCGGCGGCGCAGCGCCTGTCCCTCTTGGGCGTCGTTGCCCTGGCCGTCTCGGCCCTGCTCACCCTCAACACCATGGATCGGGCCATCAACGATATCTGGTACGTGCGGCGCGGGCGCCGCCTGCTCACCAGCCTGGTGGCCTACGCCGGCGTGATCCTGGCCGGGCCGCTGCTGGTGGGCGTCGGGGTCTCCGTCACCACCTATCTCGCCTCGCTGGAGTTGCTGCACCGCTGGCTGGGCGAAGAAGCGGCGCGCACCGGCCTGCTGGCGTGGGTGCCCGTGGCGGCGACCCTGAGCGGCCTGACGCTGATTTACAAGTTCGTGCCCAACCGCCCGGTGCGCTGGCGCCATGCCCTGGCCGGCGGCGTCACGGGCACGGTGCTGCTGGAGGGCGCCAAGCAGGGGTTCGGGTTCTACCTGGCCACGGTGCCCACCTACCACGTCATCTACGGGGCCCTGGCCACCATCCCGGTGCTGCTGGTGTGGCTGTTCCTGTTCTGGTCGGTGATCCTGTTCGGGGCCTGGTGGGCCAGCAGCCTGGCCCTGGCGCCGCAGCGGCGTGGCGGGGCCCTGGCGCTGGGAGACGGCACCGTGGCGGTGCTGCGGGTGCTGGGACGCTTCCGCGACGCCGGGCCGGCGGGGCTGGACCTGGCGGCCCTGTCGCGCCTGGAGCCGGAGCTGGACCGGGGCGGCCTGCGGCGGCTGGTGCGCGGCCTGGAGCACGCCGGGCTGCTGGAGGAGGCGGGACGCCGGCACTGGACCTGGACCGCGGCCGCCGACGGGCTCACGCTGTCGGAACTCATGGCGCGGCTGGAGGAATGAGCCGGCGCCGCCGGCCTTGGCCGGGGCGGGCCGGCTGGTAAAATGGGCCCGCGTCACCAAGGGGGGAGCATGGGACAGAGACTGGAGCGCGCCGTGGAAGGCGTGTTGTGGAATTCGCGCCTGGTGGTGTTTGCCGCCGTGGTGGCCAGCCTGGCCGCGGCCCTGGCCATGTTCTACCTGGTCACCGTGGACGCCTTCTACATGGTGACCCACTTGTGGGACTACGCCTCGCCGCAGCTCAGCGCGGTCCAGCGCGCCGAGATCCGCAGCAGCACCATCACCCACGTGGTGGAAATCGTGGACGGCTACCTGCTGGCCACGGTGCTGCTCATCTTCGCCCTCGGGCTGTACGAGCTCTTCATCAGCAAGATCGACCAGGCCGAGCAGGCCGCCGGTGCCTCCCGGGTGCTGGTGATCCGCAACCTGGACGATCTCAAGGCCCGCCTGGGGAAGGTGGTGCTGATGATCCTCATCGTGAGATTTTTCCAGCACGCCGTGGCCATCGATTTCCGCACGCCGCTGGAACTGCTGAAGCTCGCCGGCGGTATTGCCGCCATCGGCCTGGCCCTGTACCTGTCGCACAAGGCCGAGGCCGGGCGCTCTTGAGGGAACGTTCGTTGCCACTGCGGGTCCACACGGAGCGGGGGCGCTTGCGGCCGCCCTGGCGGACCGGGAAAGAACGGGGAGAATGGTCGTGAGAACGGTCTTGATGGTACTGGCGTGGGCCGTGACCCTGGCGGCGTCGCCGGGGGTGGGGGCCGCGGAGTTCGCGTTGCCCGACCTCGACGGCCGCATCCATCGCCTGAGCCAGTACCAGGGCCGCTGGGTGGTGGTCAACTACTGGGCCACCTGGTGTCCGCCCTGCCTGGACGAGCTCCCGGAGTTGCTGGAGTTTCACGAGGCCCATGCGCCGCGGGTGGTGCTGCTCGGCGTGAACTATGAAGACATCGGCGAACAGCGGCTGCGCCGCTTCGTGGACGACTATTTCATTTCCTACCCCGTCTTGCGGGCCGAACCCGACGGCAGCACCTTCGCCGGCCCGCTGGTGGGACTGCCCACCACTTACCTGGTCTCGCCCGAAGGGCGGGTGGTGGCAACGCGCCTGGGCGGCGTCACGCGGCGCAGCCTCGAGGCCCTGCTGCGCCGGCACGGGGCGCTGCCGTTGCAGGAGGCGCGGCGGTGAGGGGCGGCCTGGCTGCCATGGCATGGTGGTTGGCCGTGGCCACCGCGGCCGCGGCGCCGGCCCGCGATCCCGAGCGGTACTTCTTCCACGAGACCTGGGGGGACCTGCGCGAGGAATTGCAGCGGGCCCGCGACGAGGGCAAGAAGGGGATCATGATCTTCTTCGACCAGAAGGATTGCCCCTTCTGCTTCTACATGAAGGAGAATATTCTCAATCGGCCCGCGGTCCAGGAATTCTATCGCCGTCACTTCATCCTGGTGCGGGTGGACATCGAGGGGGACGTGGAGATCACGGACTTCGATGGCACCACCATGAGCCAGAAGGATTTCGCGTTCCGCCGGCACCGGGTACGGGCCACGCCGGTGATCGCCTTTTTCGACCTGGAGGGCCGGCGCATCTTCCGCCACATCGGCAAGGCGCGGGATGTCCGCGAATTCATGCTCATGGGGGAGTACGTGGCCACCGGGGCATACGGCGCCATGTCCTTCACCCGGTACAAGCGGGAGCGGCGCAAGGCGGGTGGGGGTTGAACGCGTTGCTGCGGACGGCCTGGGGAGGCGTGTTCATGCTGGCGGCGGCCCGCTGCCTGGCCCTGGAGCCGCTGCCTGATCCGCTGACCCTCGAGGCGGCGTTGCGCCTGGCCCATGATGCCGAGCCGGACCTGCTGGCGGCCGAGGCCGCGGTGCGCGAGGCCGAGGCCGAGCGCGATCGCGCGGCCTCGCGCCTGGGCCTGAGTGCGCAGGCGGAGCTGCGGCTGCGCTGGGTCCAGAACCCCCTCAAGACGCCGGGGCCCGGCCACGAGGATCACCGCGCGGGGCTGCTGGTGAGCAAGACCCTCTACGATTTCGGGCGTACCGAGGCGTCCATTCTCGCCGCGGGAACCGACGTGGAGGCCCGCCGCTGGCTGCTGGCCGAGGCGCGCCAGCGGCAGGTCCTGCGCGTGATGCAGGCGTTTTTCGACGTCCTCCTGGCCGACATGGCCTTCTACCGCGACAACGAGGACATGTCGGTCAAGTACGTGCGCCTGGACCGCCTGCGCGACCGCCGCGCGCTGGGGCAGGTCTCGGACCTGGAGGTGCTGGAACAGGAGGCCGTCTACCAGGAAAGCCGGCGCCGCTGGTACCAGAGCCAGCAGCGCCAGCGGCTCACGCGGACGCGGTTGGCCGAGCGGCTGGGGCGTCCGCGGGACGTGCCGGCCAACCTCGAGCCCCCGCGGCTGGATTTTTCCTCGCGCACGCTCGACGAAGTGGAGGTCCTGCAGCGCCAGGCCCTGGAGGGCAATTTCCGCCTGCGGGCGCTGCGGGCCCGGCTCGAGGCGGCGGAGGCCCGCGTGGCCGAGGCGCGCCGGCAGCTCGGCCCGCGGCTGCGGGGGGAGGCCGAGGCCTATCAGTACACGCGCATCCGCGGTTCCGCGGACGAATGGCGCGTGGGCCTGGTGCTCGAGTATCCCTTCCTCGACGGGGGGCGGACCGACGCCGAGGTTGCCCGGGCCCAGGCGGAGGTGTTCGGGGCCCAGGCGGAGATTGCCCGGCTCGAGCGCGAGATCCGCCTTGCCGTCCTCGACTTGTGGCTGGAGCTGGATGCCCTGCGGGTGCGGCGTGACGAGGCCCGCACCGAGGTGGATTATCGCGAGCTGTACCTGGATCGCAGCCGGGCCCTGTACGAGATGGAGGTGCGCACCGACCTGGGGGACGCCATGACACGTATCACCGATGCCCAGCTCAAGGCCATGGAGGTGGACCTGCGCACCGCCCTGGCCTGGGCCGAGCTGGATGCCTTGAGGGGCACGTTGCGGCCGCCGCTCGCCGTCTCCGCCCGCGGCATGGCAAAGGAGAACGTGCCGTGAGGCGGCGGCTGCCGTGGCTCCTGGTGCTGGGGGTGCTGTCCGTCCCGGCGGCGGCCGGGCAGCGCCTGGAGGGCCGCCTGCACTGGGCCCGGGTGGTGGAACTGAGCGTGCCCGTCTCCGGCGTGGTTGCAGAGGTCCCGGTACGGCCGGGGCAGCGGGTGGCCAGGGGCGGAGTGCTGCTGCGCCTGGACCAGCGCGGGTTCCGGGCCGCGCGGGAAGCCGCGCGGGCCCGGCTGGCGGGGCGCGAGGCCGACCTGGAGGAGGCCCGGCGCGAGCGTGATCGCGCCCTGGAGCTGTACGAGCGTACGGTGCTGTCGGACCATGAACTCCAGCTCGCCCGCATCGCGCACACCCAGGCCGAGGCCGCCGCGGCCGAGGCCCGGGCCGCGCTGGTCCGGGCCGAGCTGGAGCTGGAGTACGCCACCCTGCGCGCCCCCTTCGACGCCGTGGTGCTGGAGCGCCGGGCCGAGCCGGGGCAAACGGTGTCCGCGGCGCTGGCGCCGCCGGTACTGCTGGTGGTGGCCGAGGCCGGGCGCATGGCCCTGCATGTCCCGGTGGCGAGCGACGTGGCCGCGGCGCTGCGATCCCGCCTGGGAGACGGCGGATTCCGGGTGCGCATCCAGGACCGCGAGTATCCGGCGCGGCTGCAGGCCCTGCGTCCTGCGGCCGGCGGCAAGGGGGAGGGCGTGGTGGCCGTGTTCGTGGCCGAGACCGGGGACGACCGGCCGTGGCCCGGGACCCCGGCGGAGGTGATCCTGCCGTGAGCGCCTGCCGCCGCTGCCTGGTCTCCGGCCGGGTGCAGGGGGTGTTCTACCGCGCCAGCGCCCAGGCCGAGGCCCGGCGCCTGGGGATCACGGGCCATGCCCGCAACCTGCCCGACGGGCGGGTGGAGGTGCTGGCCTGCGGGGAACCCCGGGCGCTGGCGGCCTTCACCGACTGGCTGTGGCAGGGCCCGCCCGCGGCCCGGGTGAGCGACGTCGCCTGCGAGGACGTGGACATCCAGGCGCCGGCCGGTTTCACCACCGGCTGAACCCCCGGCTC
>JALSIK010000058.1 GCA_026990045.1 Chromatiales bacterium
CGCCGCGGCGGTGGACATGGCCATCAAGTTCGGCCTCGCCATCGAGGCCCGGATCGCCCCGGTCTCGGTGTTCGCGCGCAAGAACTACTTCTATCCCGACCTGCCCAAGGGCTACCAGATCTCCCAGTACGAGCTGCCCATCGTCGAGCATGGCCGGGTGGTCATCGAGCTGGAGGACGGCGGGGAGAAGGTCATCGGCGTCACCCGGGCCCACCTGGAGGAGGACGCCGGCAAGTCCCTGCACGAGGACTTCCACGGCATGACCGGCATCGACCTCAACCGTGCCGGCACCCCGCTGCTGGAGATCGTGTCCGAGCCCGACCTGCGCTCGGCACGCGAGGCGGTGGCCTACATGAAGAAGATCCACAGCCTGGTGCGCTACCTGGAGATCTCCGACGGCAACATGCAGGAAGGATCGTTCCGCTGCGACGCCAACGTTTCGGTGCGGCCCCGGGGATCGAAGGCGTTCGGCACCCGCACCGAGATCAAGAACGTCAACTCCTTCCGCTTCATCGAGCGTGCCATCAACTACGAGATCGAGCGCCAGATCGAGATCCTCGAAGCCGGGGGACAGGTGGTGCAGGAGACGCGGCTGTACGACGCCGCCCGCAACGAGACCCGCTCCATGCGCAGCAAGGAAGAGGCCATGGACTACCGCTACTTCCCCGATCCCGACCTGCTGCCGCTGGAGGTCACGGCCGAGCACGTGGAGCGCGTGCGCGCCACCCTGCCGGAGCTGCCCGACGCCAAGCGCCACCGGTTCATGGAGGAGTACGGCCTGTCGGCCTACGACGCCGGCGTGCTCACCGCCAGCCGCGAGCTGGCCGACTACTACGAGGAGGTCGCCCGCCTCTGCGGGGAGGCCAAGCTGGCCGCCAACTGGGTCATGGGTGAGCTGTCCGGTTTCCTCAACAAGGAGAACCGTGACATCACCGACAGCCCGGTGAGCGCGGCCATGCTGGCCGGCATGCTCAAGCGCATCCTCGACGAGACCATCTCCGGCAAGATCGCCAAGGAGGTGTTCGAGGCCATGTGGAACGGCGAGGGCGACGCCGATGCCGTGATCGAGAAGCGCGGGCTGAAGCAGATCACCGACACCGGCGCCATCGAGGCCATCATCGACGAGGTCATCAGCGCCAACCCCAAGCAGGTGGAGCAGTACCGCGCGGGCAAGGAGAAGCTCATCGGCTTCTTCGTCGGGCAGGTGATGAAGGCCACGGGCGGCAAGGCCAACCCGGCCCAGGTCAACGCCCTGCTCAAGAAGAAACTCGCCGGCTGACCGCGGGTCCAACCGGGCATGGACGGCACGCCCCACCTGACCTGGTCGCCCCCCGCGGGGTGATGCGCCTGCCGTGAGCGAAGGGGACACCCTGCGCCGGTTCGTGTTCGAGCACGCGCCCATCCGCGGCGAAGTGGTGCACCTGGACGCCACCTGGCGCGCGGTGACCCGGCGCCACGACTACCCGCCGCCGCTGCGGGCCCTGCTGGGCGAGATGATGGCGGCGGTGGCCCTGCTGTCGGCCACGGTGAAGTTCAAGGGCCGCCTGGTGGCCCAGCTCCAGGGCTCCGGCCCGGTGACCCTGCTGGTGGTGGAAGGCACCTCGGAACGCACCCTGCGCGCCATCGCCCACTGGAACCGCGAGGTCCCGGACGGGGACCTCCAGGCCCTGCTGGGCGACGGCCGCCTGGCCATCACCCTGGAACCGGAGGGCGAGGGCGAGCGCTACCAGGGCATCGTCGAGGCCCGCGGCGCCAGCCTGGCCGACGCCCTGGCCGATTACCTCATGCGCTCCGAGCAGCTGGACACCCGCCTGCTGCTGGTGGCCGGCGAGGCCAGCGCCGCCGGCCTCCTGCTGCAGAAGCTGCCCGGGCGCGTGGACGAGGAGGATGCCGACCGCTGGAACCGCGTCACGCGGCTCGCGGCCACGCTCACCCCCGGCGAGCTGCTGGAGCTGGACGCGCGCGAGATCATCCGCCGCCTGTTCCACGAGGAGGACGTGCGCCTGTTCGAGGCCGAGCCGGTGTGCTTCCGCTGCTCCTGCTCGCGCGAGCGCGTGGCCAACATGCTGCGCGCGCTGGGGAGCGGCGAGGTCCACGGCATCCTCGACGAGATGGGCCAGGTGGAGGTGGCGTGCGAGTTCTGCAACCAGAAGTATGTCTTCGACGCGGTGGACGTGGACCAGCTCTTTGCCGCCGGCGTGCCCCACGACGCCCCGGGGCGGAAGCAGTGATCCAGATCTCAGATGTCCGGCACTCCGGTGCGTTCGCCCTGCGAACGCACCGGATGAACGACGCGCGCCTTCAATGGTGCGATCGCTTCGCGATCACACCCCGCGGAACTCCTCACCCCTGTCCCTGGGGTGTACCCGCACCGCGGTCATCTGTCATCTGACTTCCGACATCTGTCGTCTGATTCCGCACACCGGGCAGGCGGGATCGCGGCGCAGTGTCACCTCGCGCCATTCCATGTGCAGGGCGTCCAGCAGCAGCAGGCGCCCGTCCAGGGGATCGCCGGCATCCACCAGCAGCTTGATGGCCTCCACCGCCTGCACCGCGCCGATGATGCCCACCACCGGCGCCAGGATGCCGTTCTCGCTGCAGGTCTCCGCTACCCCGCCCTCCTCGCGGTAGAGGCAGCGGTAGCACGGGCTGCCGGGGCCGCGGTTGAACACGCTCACCTGGCCTTCCCAGCGCACCGCCGCCCCCGAGACCAGCGGCCGGCCGGCGGCGACGCAGGCGGCATTGATGGCGAAGCGGGCCTCGAAGTTGTCGGTGCAGTCCAGCACCACGTCGGCCTCGCGCACCTGCGCCTCCAGCTCCGCGCCCTCCAGCCTGCGGTCCGCGATCTCCACCGCCACCTCCGGGTTGAGTGCGGCGATGCGCTCGCGGGCGGACTCCACCTTGGCGTGGCCGATGGCGGGCGTGGTGTGGATGATCTGGCGCTGCAGGTTGGTGAGATCCACGTCGTCGTGGTCCACCAGGACCAGCCGGCCCACGCCGGCGGCGGCCAGGTACATGGCGGCGGGCGAGCCCAGCCCGCCGAGACCGATGATCAGGGCGCTGGATTCCAGCAGCCGGACCTGGCCCGCCGCGTCCACCTGGGGCAGCATGATCTGGCGGCTGTAGCGCAGGAGCTGATCGTCGTCGAGGTCCATGGGGGACGAACCGGCCGGGAACCGCGGGCCGGGATCAGAGGTATCCGCGCCAGTGGTCGGGGCGCGGGTCGCGGCAGCCGTGGGGCCGGCGCTGGTACTGGCGCACGAACACCTCGCGCGTGGCCTTGGTGCATTTCTCGCACTGGAGGTTGGCGCGCAGGGTGTCCTCGGTGTAGTGGGCCAGTGCGCGCTTGAGCTTGGTGAGCAGGCTGTTGTCCAGGTGAAAGCCGGCCGCCTGCAGCCGCTGCTCGATGTCCTGCAGGGTGATGTGCCGCAGGTCGTACTCCACCAGCAGGGCCAGGGGCGACAGGGGCACCGCCCGCTCCACGCCCTCGCAGTCGGCCAGCATCAACGCGGCGGAGCCCGCCTGGTCGGGATCCGGGTGGGGCTCGATGAAGATGATCTCGCGGCTGCGCCGGATGGAATCCATGAAAAAACGGCCTCTTCCCCGATACTAGCGCCCGGGGGGAATTAATCAAGTACGCCCGGTGGGGGAAGAAAACCGCCGTCTATTCAGTCCGTTGCAGGCGGCCCCCGGCCACCCGCGGCAGGCCCGCGAGGTCGTCGGCGGTGAGCGTTTCGCCGAAGCCGGCCCCCGCCAGCAGGTCCAGGACCGCGCCGCGCTGGTCCGCGCCGTGCTCCACCAGCAGCCAGCCGCCCGGGGCCAGCACCGCCGGGGCCCCGGTGATGATGGTGCGCAGGGCGTCCAGCCCGCCGGGCCCCGCGGCCAGGGCGTGGCGCGGCTCGAAGCGCGGGTCGCCCCGGCGCAGGTGGGGATCGCCCTCCGCCACGTAGGGCGGGTTGCTCACCACCATGTCCAGGGCGGTGCGCCCCAGCGCGGCCAGCCAGTGGCCGCGCACGAAGCGCACGTTGGCCAGGCCCAGGCGGGCGGCATTGGCCCGGGCCACGGCAAGGGCGGCCGGATCGGTATCGGTGGCGACCACGGTGCAGCGCGGCCGGGCGCGGGCCATGGCCAGGGCCACGGCACCGGAGCCGGTGCCCAGGTCGGCCACGGTCCAGCGGGCATCGGCGGGCATACGGGCCAGGGCCTCGTCCACCAGCAACTCCGTCTCCGGGCGCGGGATGAGGGTGGCGGGAGTGACCGTGAGCTCCAGGCCGTAGAACTCGCGCCGGCCCAGGAGATAGGCCACCGGCTCGCCGGCGGCGCGCCGTGCCAGCAGGTCCTCGAATCGCTCTCGCACCCCGGCCGGCAGGGTGCGCTCGGGCCAGGCGTGGAGGGTGGCGCGCTCGCAGCCCAGGGCCTCGGCCAGCAGCAGCTCGGCCTCCAGCCGCGCCGCCGGCTCGTGGGCCAGGCGGGCGGCGGCCGCGCGCAGGGCCGCGCCGATGGTGTCGTCGCGCGGGGCCGGCATCACGAGGCCGCCATGCGGGCCAGCTCCTCGGCCTGGTGCTCGTTGATGAGCGGCTCGATGAGCTCGTCCAGGTGGCCGGCCAGGATCTCCTCCAGCTTGTAGAGGGTGAGGTTGATGCGGTGGTCGGTGACCCGTCCCTGGGGGAAGTTGTAGGTGCGGATGCGCTCGGAACGGTCGCCGCTGCCCACCTGCAGGCGGCGCGACTCGGCCTGCTCGGCCTGTTGCCGGGCCTGTTCCTGCTGCAGCAGCTTGGCCTGGAGCAGGGCCAGGGCGCGGGCGCGGTTCTTGTGCTGGGAGCGCTCGTCCTGGCACTCCACCACGATGCCCGTGGGCAGGTGGGTCAGGCGCACCGCCGAGTCGGTCTTGTTCACGTGCTGGCCACCGGCGCCGGAGGCGCGGAAGGTGTCCACCTTGAGATCGGCGGGGTTGATCTCCACGGCATCCACCTCGTCCACCTCGGGCAGCACCGCCACCGTGCAGGCGGAGGTGTGGATGCGGCCCTGGGACTCAGTCTGGGGCACCCGCTGCACGCGGTGCACGCCCGATTCGAACTTGAGCCGCGAGTAGGCGCCGGGGCCGATGACGCGGGCGATGATCTCCTTGTGGCCGCCGTGCTCGCCCGGGCTCTCGCTCATGATCTCCACCTTCCAGCCGCGGCTCTCGGCGTAGCGGGCGTACATGCGGAACAGGTCGCCGGCGAACAGGGCCGCCTCGTCGCCCCCGGTGCCGGCGCGGATCTCCAGGTAGATGTTGCGCTCGTCGTTGGGATCGCGGGGCAGCAGCAGCCGGTGCAGCGCGTGCTCCAGCTCTTCCAGGCGCTGGCCCGCCGCGGCCAGCTCGTCCTGGGCGAGCTGGCGCAGCTCCGGGTCGCCTTCGTCCAGCATCTGCCGGGCCTCGGCCGCGGCCTCCTGCAGCCGGCGGTACTCGCGGTAGGTC
>JALSIK010000059.1 GCA_026990045.1 Chromatiales bacterium
CCTGCGGCTACTCCTGGCGCGGCCTGGTCGCGGCCTGGCGCCACGAGGCGGCCTTCCGCCAGGAGCTGGCCCTGGCCGCGGTGCTGGTGCCGCTGGGCGCGTGGCTGGGCGCCGACGGGGTGGAGCGGGCGCTGCTGGCCGGCAGCGTGCTGCTGGTGCTGGTGGTGGAACTGCTCAACTCGGCGGTGGAGGCGGTGGTGGACCGCATCGGCCCCGAGGCCCACGAGCTCTCGGGCCGGGCCAAGGACCTGGGCTCGGCGGCGGTGTTCGTGGCCCTGGCCGGGGTGGTGACGGTGTGGGGACTGGTCCTGGTGCCGCGCTGGCTGTGACCGCGGCGCACCACGCCCGGCCCCCGTGGTGCCGCGGGCAGGGAATTTGTGCAATGATCCGGTCCGAAAACCGGTCCGTGCCCGGCGCCCCGCGGCCGCCGGCTCGGTGAGACAACCCCGGGAGGATTCATGTCTGCGCTCATCTGCGGTTCCTTCGCCTACGACACCATCATGGTGTTCCACGACCGTTTCAAGAACCACATCCTGCCCGACAAGGTCCACATCCTCAACGTCTCGTTCCTGGTGCCCGACATGCGGCGCGAGTTCGGCGGCTGCGCCGGCAACATCGCCTACAACCTCAAGCTGCTGGGCGGCGATCCCCTGCCCATGGGGACGGTGGGGGAAGACTTCGGCCCCTACGCGCGCTGGATGGACCAGTGCGGCATCCCCCGCACCCACGTGCGCGAGATCCCGGACACCTACACCGCCCAGGCCTTCATCACCACCGACATGGACGACAACCAGATCACGGCCTTCCATCCCGGGGCCATGAGCTTCGCCCACGAGAACCGGGTGAGCGAGGCCGAGGGCGTGACCATCGGCATCGTCGCGCCCGACGGGCGCGAGGGCATGTTCGAGCACGCGCGCCAGTTCGCCGAGGCGGACATCCCCTTCATCTTCGACCCGGGCCAGGGCCTGCCCATGTTCGACGCCGACGACCTGCTGGGCTTCATCGAGCAGGCCACCTGGATCACGGTCAACGACTACGAGATGCAGCTCCTGCAGGAGCGCACCGGGCTCTCGCCCCACGAGATCGCCGAGCGGGTGGAGGCCCTCATCGTCACCCGCGGCCCGGAGGGCTCCCACGTCTATGCCTCGGACCATCGCCACGACATCCCGTGCGCGGCCCCGCGCGAGGTGAACGATCCCACCGGCTGCGGCGACGCCTACCGGGCCGGCCTGCTCTACGGCCTCATGCACGGCATGGACTGGGAGACCACCGGCCGCATCGCCTCGCTCATGGGGGCCATCAAGATCGAGGAGCACGGCACCCAGAACCACCGCTTCGACCGCGCCGAGTTCGACGACCGGTTCAAGGAGGCGTTCGGGTACGCGCTTTAGCAGGCTGTTGAAAAACAGCCTGATAAGGCGGGGCAGGGATGCCCCGCCCGCGAATCAAGCGTGTCAACGCTTGATTCGGCGTAGCCGAACCCGGACCTGCGCCGGGTTCGGCGCGTTGAAAAAGGCCAGGACGGCCTTTTTCAACATCCTGTCAGAGAGCAGAACTCAGAGCTGCACGGAGCGTATGATCCCCCTCACCCCGACCCTCTCCCCCGCGGGGAGAGGGTGACAGGAAAACCGGCGGCGGCGCCGATACCCCGCAGGGCGCGAAAAGAAGGTCCCCTCTCCCTTTGGGAGAGGGACAGGGTGAGGGGATCGAGACTCTGACATCTGATATCTGATGTCTGATCCCAGCGGCCAGCACCCAGCCGCCAGTCCCGTTCCCGGTGGGAGAGAACGCAGGGCGGCAGCGCGCAGCGATGCCGCCGGGCAACGCCACCGCGGCGCCGGCTTTCGCTGCGCTCGAGCCGGCCTACGCTCTGTCTTCCGTCCTCCGTCCTCCGTCTTCCGAATGCAGCGCCGCGGCCAGGGCGCCGGCCGAGTCCAGCGGCGCCTCGCAGCGGGTGCCGCGGCAGATCCAGGCACGGGTGGCACCGCCCTCCACCCGGCGCTGTGCCAGCAGCCCGGGCGGGTCCGCGTCCGCCGGCAGGGCGAAGGCGGCGCGGCGCGGGGTGAAGTCCGGGTCGAGGGCGGCCAGCCACTGCGCGGCCTCGCCGCCGCGCACCACCACCAGCTCCGGCGGATACAGGTGTTCCTCCAGCGCCAGCAGCAGGGCGCCGTGGGCCTGGGGGAAGCGCGACAGGGGTTCCCAGGCGCAGCGCAGGGTGCGCTCCGCGGCCTCGTGGAAGCGCGGCTCGCCCAGCAGGTGTCCCAGGCGCTGGAGGGCGAAGGCGGCGATGCCGTTGCCCGCGGGGGTGGCGTCGTCGGAGAAGGGCTTGAGGCGCTGGATCAGCTTCTCGTGGTCGTCGGCGGTGAAGAAGAAGCCGCCGTTGTCCCGGTCCTCGAAGTGGGCCAGCATGGCCTCGGCCAGCGCCTGCGCCCAGCGCGCGTAGTCGTCGCGCCAGCGCGACTGCAGGAACTCCAGCAGGGCGTCCAGCAGGAAGGCGTAGTCGTCCAGGTAGGCGTTGAGCCGGGCCCGCCCGTCCTTGTACGCCGCCAGCAGGCGGCCGTCGCGGTACAGCTCGCGGTGGATGAAGTCCAGGGCGCGGGCGGCGGCGTCGAGCCAGGCGGGCTCCGCCAGCAGCCGGCCGGCCACGGCCAGGCCGCGGATCATGAGGGCGTTCCACGAGGCGAGGATCTTCTCGTCGCGGCCCGGGCGCACGCGCCCCTCGCGCGCCGCCAGCAGCTTGTCGCGGGCCGCGGTGAGGCGCCGGCCGGTCTCCTCCGGCGACAGTCCCAGGGCCTCGGCCACGTCGGCGATGCCGCGGCGCACCACCAGGTGCCAGCGGCCCTCGAAGTTGGGCGGCCCGTCGAGGCCGAAGAAGGGCGCGGCCACCGCGTACTCGTCTTCGTCCAGCACCGCCCGGGCCTCGTCGGGCGTCCACACGTAGAACCGGCCTTCCTCGCCCTCGGAGTCGGCGTCCAGCGCGGAGTAGAAGCCGCCCTCCGGCGACTGCATCTCGCGCACCGCCCACCGCGCGGTCTCGCGCGCCACCCGCGCGAACACCGCCTCGCCGGTGGCGGCATGGGCCTGGGCGTAGAGCGCCAGCAGGGGACCGTTGTCGTAGAGCATCTTCTCGAAGTGGGGGATCTCCCAGCGCTCGTCCACGCTGTAGCGGCAAAAGCCGCCCCCGAGCTGGTCGTAGATCCCGCCCGAGGCCATGGCATGCAGGGTGTGGCGCACCATGTCCAGCGCCTCGCGGTCCTCCTCGCCGCCGCGGGTGGCGGCCCAGTGGCGCAGCAGGCGTTCCAGGCTGGTGGGATGGGGGAACTTGGGCGCGCCGCCGAAGCCGCCGTACTCGCGGTCGAAGTCGGCGCCCAGCCGGTGCCGGGCCTGGTCCAGCGGTGCCGGGCCGAGCACCGCGGTGGCGGGCGGCGCCGCCAGGCTCACCGCGTGGAGCGCGCCCAGGACCTCGGCGTTCTGCCGTTCGATCTCGTCGCGGTGCTCGCGGTAGAACTGTGCCACCCGCTCCAGCACCACGGTGAAAGGCGGCATGCCGTGGGCCGGCTCCCTGGGGAAATAGGTACCGGCGAAGAAGGGCACGTGATCGTCCGGGGTGAGGATCACGGTGAGCGGCCAGCCGCCCGGGCGGCGGGTGAGGACCTGGTGCGCCATCTGGTAGATCTTGTCCAGGTCCGGGCGCTCCTCGCGGTCCACCTTGATGTTGACGTAGAGCCGGTTCATCACCTCGGCCGTGGCCGGGTCCTCGAAGGACTCGTGGGCCATGACGTGGCACCAGTGGCAGGCCGAGTAGCCGATGGACAGCAGGATGGGCCGGTCCTCGCGCCGGGCGCGCTCCAGGGCCTCGGGCCCCCAGGGATACCAGTCCACGGGGTTGTCGGCGTGCTGCAAGAGGTAGGGGCTGGTCTCGGCGGCGAGTCGGTTGGGCATGGGACGCTCCGGCGGTGTCGGGGCGCCCACTATAAATCATCGCCGGTGGGTTCGTCGTCCCCGCTTGGACAAGGGGTCGCATGTCCGGTAACGTAGTGCGGTCTTTTGTCCGCACCGCGAGCCGGGGTAATCCATGAGTCACCGCCATCCGCCGCTGCGCCTGCGCCGGGGCGAGGAGCGCCGCCTGCGCGCCGGGCACCTGTGGATCTACAGCAACGAGGTGGACGTGGCCCGCACCCCGCTGGCGGACCTGGCCCCGGGGGCGCTGGTCAACGTGCTGGACCACCGCGGCAAGCCCCTGGGCACGGCCTACGTCAATCCCCACAGCCTCATCTGCGCGCGGCTGCTCGCGCGCCGGCCCGACGTGGCGCTGGATGCCGCGTTCATCACCGCCCGCCTGGAACGGGCCCTGTCCTGGCGCGAGCGCCTGTTCCGTGTCCCCTTCTACCGCCTGGCCTACGGCGAGAGCGACGGCCTGCCGGGGCTGGTGGTGGACCGCTACGGGGCCGACCTGGTGGTGCAGATCACCACAGCCGGCATGGAGCGGGTGCGCGAGGCGGTGGTGGCGGCGTTGCAGGGCCTGCTGCGCCCGCGCCACCTGGTGCTGCGCAACGATACCCCGGCCCGCGGGCTGGAAGGGCTGCCC
The DNA here is from genome assembly GCA_026990045.1 of Chromatiales bacterium. Classification (GTDB taxonomy): domain Bacteria; phylum Pseudomonadota; class Gammaproteobacteria; order CAMYNG01; family CAMYNG01; genus JALUTW01. Next base: position 4,589 of record JALSIK010000059.1, read on the forward strand.
GCCTACGTGGAGGCGGCCGGCGGCAGCCTGCCGGAGACGCTGGAGGTGGAGGAGAACGGTGCCCGCTTCGAGGTGCCGGCGGCGGGCGGGCACAAGACCGGCTGGTACTACGACCACCGCCTCAACCGTGCGCGGTTGCAGCAGCACGCCCGCGGGCGCACCGTGCTGGACGTGTTCAGCTACGACGGGGCGTGGGCGGTGCAGGCGCTGGCGGCGGGGGCGGAGGCCGCCCTGTGCGTGGATTCCTCCGCCGGGGCACTGGCGCGGGCCCGGGACAACGCCGCGCGCAACGGCGTGGGGGAACGGCTGGAGGTGATGCGCGGCGACGCCGCCGAGGTACTGGCGGACCTGCACGGGCAGGGGCGCAAGTTCGACCTGGTGGTGCTGGACCCGCCGGCCTTCGTCAAGCGCCGGCGCGACCTCAAGGCCGGGGCCGCGGCCTACCGCCGCATCAACGGCCTGGCCCTGCGCCTGCTGCCGGCCAACGGCCTGCTGGTGTCGTGCTCGTGCTCCTACCACATGCCGCGCGAGCGCCTGCTGTCGGAGATCCGGCAGGCGGCGCTGCACGGCGGCCGGCTGCTGCAGGTGGTGGAGCAGGGCCACCAGGGACCGGATCACCCGGTGCACCCCGCCATGCCCGAGACCGACTACCTCAAGGCCTTCTTCTGCCGCGTGATATAGTTCGTCGTGCCCGCTTGAGTCCACAGGAGCCCCCATGTTCGTCGTCGATTTCGATCCCGTCGCCTTTCGCGTGTTCGGCTGGCCGGTGCGCTGGTACGGCCTCATGTACGTGGTGGGCATCGGCCTGGGCTGGTGGCTGGGGCGCTGGCGGGCGCGCCGCCACCCGGAGCGGGGTTGGAACCCGGTGCAGG
>JALSIK010000060.1 GCA_026990045.1 Chromatiales bacterium
GCCCATCGAGGCCCTGGGCTGGCCGGCCATGACCATGGACTTCTTCACCGCCGAGGGTGTGGACCTGTCGGGCATCGAGCCGGGGCAGGAGGTCGCATTCACCCTGGAGAAGGACGGCGACCGCTGGCTCATCACCAGTATCCGGCCGGTGAAGTAGGAGGGCGCCATGATTGCAGCCATCATTCACTGGTCCGTGCGCAACCGGCTCATGGTGCTGATCCTCACGGGCGTGCTCGTGGCCTGGGGGCTGGTGAGCCTCAACCGCATCCCGCTGGACGCCATCCCGGACCTGTCCGACGTCCAGGTCATCATCAAGACCTCGTTCCCGGGCCAGGCGCCGCAGGTGGTGGAGGACCAGGTCACCTATCCCCTCACCACCGCCATGCTGTCGGTGCCCAAGGCGATCACCGTGCGCGGGTATTCCTTCTTCGGGGATTCCTACGTCTACGTCATCTTCGAGGATGGCACCGATCCCTACTGGGCCCGGAGCCGGGTGCTGGAATACCTGAGCCAGGTGGCCAGCAGCCTCCCGCCCCAGGCCCGGCCCCAGCTCGGGCCCGATGCCACCGGCGTGGGCTGGGTCTACGAGTACGCGCTGGTGGACCGCACCGGCAAGAACGACCTGTCCCAGCTCCGATCCATCCAGGACTGGTTTCTCAAGTACGAGCTGCAGACGGTGTCGGGGGTCTCGGAAGTGGCCACCGTGGGCGGCATGGTCAAGCAGTACCAGGTGGTGGTGGACCCGGACCGGCTGCGGGCCTACAGCCTGACCCTGGCCGAGGTGCGGCGCGCCATCCAGCGCGCCAACCAGGAGGTGGGCGGCGCCGTCATCGAGATGGGCGAGGCCGAGTACATGGTCCGGGCCACCGGCTACCTGTCACGGCTCGATCACCTGGAGCGGGTGCCCCTGGGCGTGAACGAGCGGGGTGCCCCCATCCTGCTCAAGGACGTGGCCGAGATCCGGCTCGGACCCCAGATCCGCCGCGGCATCGCCGAGCTCAACGGCGAGGGCGAGGTGGTGGGCGGCATCATCCTCATGCGCTACGGCGAGAACGCCCTGGCCACCATCGAGAAGGTCAAGGAAAAACTGGAGATCCTCAAGGAGAGCCTGCCCGAGGGCGTGGAGGTGGTGGAGACCTACAACCGCTCCTCGCTCATCAAGCGGGCGGTGGACACCCTCATGGGCAAGCTGGTGGAGGAGTTCATCGTCGTCGCCCTGGTGTGCGTGGTGTTCCTGTTCCACCTGCGGTCCGCGCTGGTGGTGGTCATCTCCCTGCCCATCGGGATCCTGGCCGCCTTCATCATCATGGAGAGCCAGGGCATCAATGCCAACATCATGTCCCTGGGCGGCATCGCCATCGCCATCGGCGCCATGGTGGATGCGGCCATCGTGATGATCGAGAACGTGCACAAGCACATGGAGCACGAGGACGTCAACCACCTCAACCGCTGGGAGATCATGTCCCGCGCCGCGGTGGAGGTGGGGCCGCCGCTGTTTTTCTCGCTGCTCATCATCACCCTGAGCTTCCTCCCCGTGTTCACCCTCGAGGCCCAGGAGGGCAAGCTGTTCGCGCCCCTGGCCTTCACCAAGACCTATGCCATGGCGGCGGCCGCGGCCCTGTCCATCACCCTGGTCCCGGTGCTCATGGGCTATTTCATCCGCGGCCACATCACCCCCGAGCACAAGAACCCGGTCAACCGCGTGCTCATCGCCGGCTACCGGCCGTTCATCAACATCGTGCTCAAGCGGCCGGGGTGGGTGCTGGCGGTCTCGGCCGTCGCCGTGGCCAGCGGGGCGTGGCCGCTGCTCAAGATGGGCAGCGAGTTCATGCCGGACCTGGACGAGGGCGACCTCATGTACATGCCCACCACCTTCCCGGCCATCTCCATCGGCAAGGCCCAGGAGCTGCTCCAGCAGACCGATCGCCTCATCAAGACCGTGCCCGAGGTCAAGAGCGTGTTCGGCAAGATGGGCCGGGCCGAGACCGCCACCGACCCGGCACCGCTGACCATGATCGAGACCACCATCCAGCTCAAGCCCAAGGAGGAGTGGCGCCCCGGCATGACCCTGGAGAAGCTCAAGCAGGAACTCAACGAGCGGGTCAAGCTGCCCGGCGTCACCAACGCCTGGGTCATGCCCATCAAGACCCGCATCGACATGCTGGCCACGGGCATCAAGACCCCGGTGGGCATCAAGGTGGCGGGCCCCGACCTGGGCGAGATCGAGCGCATCGGCAAGCGCATCGAGGAGGTGGTGAAGACGGTGCCCGGAACCGCCTCGGTCTATTCCGAGCGCGTGGCCGGCGGGCGCTACGTGGTGGTGGACATCGACCGGGTGGCGGCGTCCCGCTTCGGGCTCAACATCGCCGACGTGCAGGATGTCGTGAGCACCGCGGTGGGGGGCATGAACGTGGCCCAGACGGTGGAGGGGCTGGAGCGCTACCCCATCAACGTGCGCTATCCGCGCTGGGCCCGCGACTCGGTGGAGCGGCTGCGCGAGCTGCCCATCGTGACGCCGGCCGGCGCCCGCATCCCCCTGGGCGAGGTGGCGGACATCCGTATCGAGGCCGGGCCGGCCCTGATCAAGAGCGAGAACGCGCGCCTCAACGGCTGGATCTACGTGGACATCCAGGACCGCGACCTGGGTTCCTACGTGGCCGAGGCCCAGCGCGTGGTGGCGGAGAAGGTCAAGCTGCCGCCGGGCTATTCCCTGTCCTGGTCCGGCCAGTACGAGTACATGGTGCGGGCCAAGGAACGCCTGGCCCTGGTGGTGCCGGTGACCATCCTCATCATCGTGCTGCTGCTGTACTTCAACTTCCGCAACTTCACCGAGGTGGGCATCATCCTGGTCACCCTGCCCATGGCGCTGGTGGGCGGGTTCTGGCTGCTGTACTGGCTGGACTACAACATGTCCGTGGCCGTGGGCGTGGGCTTCATCGCCCTGGCCGGGGTGGCGGTGGAGATCGGCGTGGTGATGCTGGTCTATCTCAACCAGGCCTACCAGCGCAAGCACCACTACGGCGAGCGGCTGCGCGAGCTGACCGACGCGGACCTGCGCGAGGCGGTCATCGAGGGGGCGCTCATGCGGGTGCGGCCCATCATGATGACGGTGGCGGCCATCATCGCCGGCCTGCTGCCCATCATGCTGGGCGGCGGCACCGGGTCCGAGGTCATGCGCCGCATCGCCGCCCCCATGGTGGGCGGCATGGTGAGCGCCACCATCCTGACCCTGGTGGTGATCCCGGCCTGCTTCTTCCTGTGGAAGCAGTGGGTCATCCGCCACCACAAGCCGGAGCTGGATTGAGGTCCCCCCGCTTCGGCGGCGGGAGCATCAAGGCGGCCCGCGTCGCGGGCCGCCGAACCACTGTGACTGGATTTGACGGAGGATTGTTGCCATGTACGGATTCTCGACCAAGGTCAACACGGGTTTCGACGAGGCGGTGGACAAGGTCACCGAGGCGCTCAAGGAGGAAGGTTTCGGCGTGCTCACCGAGATCGACGTCAAGGCCGTGATGAAGAAGAAGCTCGACATCGACAAGCGCCCGTACAAGATCCTGGGCGCCTGCAACCCGGTCCTGGCCAACCAGGCGCTGACCGCGGATCCCGACATCGGCCTGCTGCTGCCCTGCAACGTGGTGGTGCGGGAGGAGGACGACGGCAGCGTAACCGTGGCCTTCATGGACCCGGCGGCGGTGCTCAAGCTGGTGGACAAGCCCGAGATCGAGCAATTGGCGGGCGAGGTGAGGAGCCGCCTGGAGCGGGTGCGCGACGCCCTCGCGGCCTGAGGCCGCCCGGCCTCAGGCGCTGGAGGCCAGGGTGCGCGGCGGCGGCTCGTAGACGGCCGCCAGGGTGGCGTCGAGGCGGTGGGCGCTGGTCTGGCGGATGCGTTCCAGGCGGGCCGCGGCCAGCCCCAGGACCCCGGTGGTGTCCTCGTGCAGGGGACCGCCGGCCTCGCCGCTCACCGGCGGCGCGATCTCGTTGGCCAGGTGGTTGGCCAGGTGCACGATGAAGGCATCGGTGCGGTGGCGCTCGGCCCGGTGCGGGGCGTGGTGCCAGGCCACCGGTTCCACCAGGGACTCGGGCAGGCGCCAGCGGCGCATGAGCTCGCGCCCCACCTGGGTGTGATCGAAGCCGAACACCTCCTGCTCCAGCTCGGCGCCGGGGGCCTCGTCGCGCAGGCGGTCCAGCAGGCGGCGGTAGTCGTCGGGCAGGGCGGTGAGCATCACCAGCTTGCCGATGTCGTGCAGCAGCCCGGCGATGAACAGGCGTTCCACGTTGACCAGGCGCAGGGCGCGCGCGGTCTCGCGCGCGGCCAGGCCGCAGGCCACGCTGTGGCGCCAGAACCGCTCCGCCTCCACCGGCGCCCCGGCCCCGCGCAGGGTGTGGACCACGGCGGTGGCCAGCACCAGGTCGCGGAGCTGGCGCGTGCCGAGGATGGTCACCGCCATGGGAATGGTGTCCACCTGCTGCGGGAAGCCGTAGAACGGGCTGTTGACGATGCGCAGCAGGCGCGCGGTGAGCGCCGGGTCGCAGGCGATGGTGTTGCCGATGTCGGCGGCGGAGCAGGCCGGGTCCTCCACCATCTCGTTGAGGCGCATCACCAGCGCCGGCAGGGAAAACAGCGGCAGGTGCTGGTCGATGAGGTCGCGCGGTCGTATGCTGGCCATGGCGGTGCCCTTTTCGGCTGGCGGGGCCGGCGGCGGGGAAGGCACGGGGCACCGCCGGCCCGGCGGAAGCGGGAAACCGATATTGTCAGAAATCCCTGGCCGGATCAATTAACCATATCGTTGTTTTCTAATACAATTCCGGCATGGACCAGGTCACCACGGCACAATGGCAGGCGGATCAACCGCTTGTCCACCGCCTCTCCATTGGCGGCATGAGCTGCGCCGGCTGCGTGGCCAGCGTGGAACGGGCCCTGCGCGGGGTGCCCGGGGTGAGCGAGGCGGCGGTGAACTTCGCCGAGCACACGGCCACGGTGGCCGGCGCGGTGCGCGCCGAGGCCCTGGTGCAGGCGGTGCGCGCGGCCGGCTACGAGGCCGCCGTGCTCGCCGGGGACGAAGACGAGCAGGGCGGGCGCGAGGCCGAGGAGTTCGCCCATTACCGGCGCCTGCTGCGCAAGGCGGCCGCCGCCGCCGCGGTGGGCGCGCCGCTGTTGGCCGCCGGCCTGGCCGGCCGGCTGCCGCCGCTGGCGCCGGGTGCGGGACAGATCTTCTGGATCGCGGCCGGCCTGGTGACCGCCGCGGTCATGTATTATGCCGGCCGCCATTTCTTCACCGGCGCCTGGCAGGCCTTCCGCCGGCACGAGGCCAACATGGACACCCTCATCGCCCTGGGCACCGGCACCGCCTGGACCTTC
>JALSIK010000061.1 GCA_026990045.1 Chromatiales bacterium
AGCTTCTGGAGCATGGCCTGCACCCGCTGGCCCTGCACCATCTGCGTGAGCTGCGGCCGCACGGCCTCGAAGGTGGGCGGCTCCTGGCTGCGGCTGTCCTCCAGCAGGATCACGTGCCAGCCGTACTGGGTCTTGACCGGCGTCCTGGTGTACTTGCCCTTTTCCAGCTTGGCCACGGCGGCGGCGAACGGCGGCACCATCTGTCCCAGGCGGAACCAGCCCAGGTCGCCGCCCTGCTTGCCGCTGGGGCCGGTGGACTTCTCCTTGGCCAGCTTGGCGAAGTCGGCCCCCTTGTCCAGTTGCTCGATGACGGCCTTGGCTTCCTTCTCGGTCTTGACCAGGATGTGGCGGGCCTTGAACTCGCGGAAGTCCGCCCCCTTGACCAGGCGGTCGTACTCCTGCTTGAGCTCCTTGTCCGAGATGGGCTGATCGGCGAACGCCTTGTTGATCACGGCCCGCACCAGGGTGTTGATGCGCTGCTGCTCCAGGCGGAAGGCCACCTCCGGGTCCTGGTCCAGTTTCTGGCGCACGGCCTCCTGGTACAGCAGCTCGCGGTTGATGAGCTCGTCCAGCACGGCCTGGTGGTCTTCCGGCGTCGGCGCGCGCTTGTTCTGGCGCGCCCGCTGCTGCAGGAAGCGGTCGTAGGTGCGGGCATCGATGGGCTTGCCGTTGACCGTGGCGGGCGGCTTGGCCGCCCAGGCGGCGCCGGCAACGGCCAGGGAGAGGAGCAGGGTGGTGATGGTCTTCATGGATCTGGGATTCCTCGCAGGATGATGTGAATGGATGACTCGGCCGGCAGGCCGGGGGATCACTGGACCTCTTCGGGTGCCGACGCCTTGATGCTCAGGGCATGGATCTCGCCGTGCATGGCGTCGCCCATGGCATCGTAGACCATGCGGTGGCGCTCCAGCAGGCTCTTGCCGGCGAAGGCGGCGGAGACGATGGTGACCTGGAAATGGCCGCCGCCGCGGGCCTGGGCATGACCCGCGTGCTTGTGGCTTTCGTCCACGATCTCCAGGCGCAGCGGGTCCAGCGCCGCGGTCAGGCGCTCGCGGATGAGGGCTTCACGGTCCGTTGCGGTCATGTCAGGGCAACACCTTTATAAATGGTTTCACGTCCACCCGGGCGTACACCCCGGCTGCCACGTAGGGGTCCGCCTCGGCCCAGCTCCGGGCCGCCTCCAGCGAGGCGAACTCGGCCACCACCAGCGAGCCGCTGAACCCGGCCGGCCCCGGGTCCTCGGCGTCCACCGCCGGCAGCGGTCCGGCCAGCAGCAGGCGCCCCTCGTCCTTCAGCGCCTGCAGCCGGCGCAGGTGGTCGGGCCGGGCGCGGCGGCGCCGGTCGAGGCTGTCGGGGTGATCGTGGGCGACGATGGCATAGAACATTTCAGCCGTCCTCCGACCCGCCGGCGGCGTCCTTGCCCGGCTCGTGGACGTGCCGCGCCAGGTACAGGGCCTGGGCCACCACGAACGCCAGGGTGAGGCCGAGCATACCATAGAGCTTGAAGTTCACCCACGTGTCCAGTTCAAAGTTGTAGGCGACGTACAGGTTGGCCCCGCCCAGCAGCACGAAGAACCCCGTCCACAGGTCGTTGAGCCGCCTCCACACGGGCCCCGGCAGGACCAGGGCGTGGCCCAGGGCCCGCTGCACCAGCGGCCGCTTGCCGATGAAGCGGCTGCCGAGGAAGGCCAGGGCGAACAGCCAGTTCACCGCGGTGGGTTTCCACATGAAGAACACCGGGTCGTGGAACGCCAGGCTCAGCCCGCCCAGCACCATGATGAGCACGAAGGTCACCACCAGCATGCGTTCCACCTTCCGGTGCCGCCACCAGGCCACGGCGATCTGGACGCCGGCGGTGGCCATGGCCACCGCGGTGGCGGCCAGCGCCCCCTGGAGCGGGTCGTCGAACAGCTTGAAGGTGACGAAGAACAGGATGACCGGCAGCAGGTCGAACAGGAATTTCATGGGAACGGTTTCAGTGCAGGGTGCGCTGATGCGACAGCTCGTAGTAGCGCTGCATCACCTCGCGCACGTGATCGGGGTAGCCGACGATGTCCATCTGCTCCATGCCCTCGGCGAAGAAGCCCGGGGCATCCTCCGGCAACAGCTCCAGGATGCGGTCGAACACCGCCTCCATCTCGGCGGGATCGTGGCTGCGCGTGGCGATGATGCCGTGGTTGAGCATGAGCACCCGCCACGGCCGGCCGGGATCCCGTTGGTCGCGGTCGGCGCGGATCTCCTCGGGCATGGCGGCGGCCAGGTCGTACATGACCTGGGACAGCCGCCGCAGGGCCTCGGTTCCCGTGGTGGTGTTGGCCAGGTGCGCCACCGCGTTGACCACCGGCTCCGGCGGCCGGATGGTGCCGCCCATGCGCGCGGTCCACAGGGCCGCCGCCACCACCATCGCCTCCAGCTCGCGCCGCTCCTCCTCCAGGTCCAGCTCCACCGCCCAGCGGATGAGATCCCCCAGCAGGCGCAGCCCGTAGTCGCACAGCACCCCGTACTCGTCCTCGTCGGTTTCCGGCAGAGGATCGGGCGTCTCGTCCGCGGGGATCCGGCCGCCGTCGGCCTCGATGCGCTGGAGAATGGCGAAGTACTGGCCCAGGGCACGGCCCAGCAGGTCCGGCGGCGGGGCGTCGGGCAGGCGGGCGGCGCGCTGCTGGCGCGCGCGCTCGATGGCGGCGGCGCTGCGCTGCACCCGGGTCTCCGTCTCGTGCAGGGTCCAGTCGGGTTCGTCGTTCATACCGGCGGCGGGCGGCCTGCGGGTGGCCGCGGGAGCCGGGCGCCACTGTAGCACAACGGGCACGGCTGCCACAGGAGGCGCGACACGCCCCCGTCCCCTGGGCTACACTGCCGGCCGCCATGGCGTACAACTACGATCTGCATGCCCATTCCACCGCCTCCGACGGCACCCTGACTCCGGCGGAGCTGGTGGCCCGCGCCCGTGCCCAGGGCGTCCACGTGCTGGCACTCACCGATCACGACGACGTGGGCGGGCTGGCCGAGGCCGCGGCGGCGGCGCACGAGGAGGGCGTGGCACTGGTGCCCGGCATCGAGCTCTCGGTCACCTGGTCGCACCAGACCATCCACATCGTCGGCCTGGGCATCGACCCGGACCACGAGGCGCTGGCCGCCGGCATCGCCCGCCAGCACGCCTTCCGCGCCTGGCGGGCACAGGAGATCGGACGCCGGCTGGAGAAGAAGGGCATCGGCGGCGCGCTGGAAGGGGCCCGGCGGCTGGCCCGGGGCGAGATCGTCAGCCGCACCCATTTCGCCCGTTTCCTGGTGGAGCAGGGCCATGCCGCCAGCGTGCAGGAAGTCTTCCGCCGCTACCTGGTGCGGGGCAAGCCGGGCTACGTGCCCGGAGACTGGGCCACGCTGGAAGAGGTGGTGGGCTGGATCACGGCCGCCGGGGGCCAGGCGGTGCTGGCCCACCCGGCCCGCTACCGCCTCTCGGCCAGCCGCCTGCGCCGGCTGGCGGCCGAGTTCCGCGACCTGGGGGGCACGGCGCTGGAAGTCCTCTCGGGCAGCCAGGCCCGGGACCACGCCGTTCACCTGGCCCAGCTCGCCCGCCGCTGCGGGCTGGCCGCCTCGCGGGGCTCCGACTACCACGGTCCGCCCAGTCCCTGGGTGGAGCTGGGGCGGCTGCCGCCCCTGCCCGAGGGCTGCACCGCCATCTGGGAGACGTCCGGCTGGACCGGCCCCGTGGCCGCCTGAGGGCCATGGCCCGCTACCTGGCCATCCACCCCGACAATCCCCAGCCGCGCCTGGTGCGGCAGGCGGTGGACATGCTGCGCCAGGGCGCGGTCATGGCCTGGCCCACCGATTCGGCCTATGCCCTGGGCTGCCACCTGGGCGACAAGGGGGCGGTGGAACGCATGCGCCGCATCCGCCAGGTGGACGAAAAGCACAACCTGACCCTGGTGTGCCGCGACCTGTCGGAGATCGCCACCTACGCCAGGGTGGACAACCGCCTCTACCGCCTGCTCAAGGCGGTCACCCCCGGGCCCTACACCTTCATCCTCCAGGCCACGCGGGAGGTGCCGCGGCGCATGATGCATCCCAGGCGGCGCACCATCGGCATCCGCATCCCCGACCACGTCATCGCGCAGGCCCTGCTGGAGGCCCTGGGCGAGCCCATCATGAGCACCACCCTCATCCTGCCCGGCGACGAGCACCCCCTCACCGACCCGGAAGACATCCGGGAGCGCCTGGACGCCCAGCTCGACCTCATCATCGACGGCGGCAACTGCGGCCTGGAACCCACCACCGTGGTGGATCTCACCGGCGAGACCCCGGTCATCGTGCGCCGCGGCAAGGGGGACGCGGCGCCGTTCGGCGGATGACGGGGCCGGCCCCCTGCGCGGGCTGCTTATCCAGGAGAGTAGGGCGGCTTGAGCACGGCGAAAGCCGCCGTGACAGGCGGTGATGTTTCGTGCCCGCCCCGGCGGCATCGCTTCGCGGTGCCGCTCAGCGCGGGCCCGGCACCGCCGGTACCTGGGGGCTGCCGGTGCCCTCGCCTGGGGGCATGAGGCGGCCGCGCCCCAGGGCCCGCCCGCGCCTTCCGGGGCCGGTGCGGGGCCGGTATAATCGCCCCATGACGGAACCCGATAACCCTTGCTGTAGTAGGGACATCCAGGCCGCCGCCCAGCCTGCGCCCGCTCCCGCTGTCTGTGCCGGAGCCACAACTCATTGAATTCCCTGCCCAATCAGCCCCAGCGCGTGCTGTCCGGGATGCGTCCCACGGGCGCCCTGCACCTGGGCCACTACCACGGCGTGCTCAAGAACTGGCTGCGCCTGCAGCACGAGTACGAGTGCTTCTTCTTCGTCGCCGACTGGCACGCCCTGACCACCCACTACGAGAGCCCGCGGGACATCGGGGCCGCCGTGTGGGACATGGTCATCGACTGGCTGGCGGTGGGCATCAACCCCGGCTCCGCCACCCTGTTCATCCAGTCGCGCGTGGTGGAGCACGCCGAGCTGCACCTGCTCCTGTCCATGATCACCCCCCTGGGCTGGCTGGAGCGGGTGCCCAGCTACAAGGACCAGCAGGAGAAGCTCAAGGAGCGCGACCTGTCCACCTACGGTTTTCTCGGCTACCCGCTGCTGCAGAGCGCCGACATCCTCGTCTACAAGGCCGGGCTGGTGCCCGTGGGCGAGGACCAGGTGGCCCACGTGGAGCTCACCCGTGAAGTGGCGCGGCGCTTCAACCACCTCTACGGCCGCGAGCCGGACTTCGAGGACAAGGCCGAGGCCGCCATCAAGAAGATGGGCAAGAAGAACGGCAAGCTGTACCGGGACCTGCGCCGGCGCTAC
>JALSIK010000062.1 GCA_026990045.1 Chromatiales bacterium
GCAGGCGCTCATCGGCCAGCGTCCAGCCGGGGCCGTTCATGCCGCACCCGGCGGGATTGCGGGGGTGGGGTTCGCCGGTGTCGGGGTCGGTGCCGCCGAAGGCATGCTCGTAGCACAGCGGCAACGGCTCCAGCGGCTCCGGTTCCGAGGGCACGGAGGCGCCCAGGCGCCGCTGCCAGCGGCGCGGGCCGCACACGCGCAGGACCTTGCGCAGCGCCGGGCCCTGCGCCGGGACCAGGGTCACGGCCACGTCCATCACCCGCGCCCCGGGCGGCGGGTGGGCGGTGCCGTACAGGTAGAACTCCGCGCCCTCCTTGAACGGCACCGTCTCGTCCGCCGCCACCAGGCTGCTGGTGCCGAGATCGCCGGCGTATTCGTCGGTGGTGACGATGTCACCCGCCTGTTTCAGGGGCGTCAGGGCGCCATCGGTACCGAAGGCATAGCCGACCTTGCACACCAGGGTGAGCTGGGGCGCGCCGGCGCGGGTCCACCCCGGGAACAGGCCGGCCACCAGCGCGGTGCGGTTGTCCAGGTGGTAATGGCCCACCGGCCCGGACTCAGTTGATGCGGACGGGACGGCCCTTGAGCCACAGGCGCCGGGTAGAGACCACCGCCACCTCGCGCCCGTCGAGAACGAGGCGGCCGTCGGGGTGCAGCTCGATGCAGGCGCCGCGGGTATGCAGGCGGATGGCGCCCTCCGCCCACAGGGAGATGCCTCCGTCGGGATGGTGCTCGACCCGGGCGGCCGGGGACTCGCCTTCCGCCCGCAAGCGGTCGGTGACCACGCAGCCGCCGGTCACCGGCGCCACCACCACGCGGTCACCCGGGCGCAGGAAGGGGACGCCGGTGCCATGGCCCGCCACGGGCGACAGGGCGCCCGTTTCCAGGCGCACGGACCTGGCGGCGCCGCGGCCGTCGGTCTCGGCCACCACGGCGAGGGCGGCCATGCCCGGGCCGGGCATGGCCGGGGTGAGTGCATGGGTTCCGTTCATTTCCAGGCCTCCTGGCAGTTCCTTGGAAAACGCAGAATCCTCGCCCGTGGGGGGGCAGGCGGGAGCCGGGGCCGGCCCGGCTCCCCTTCAATGATACCGCGGGCGGCGCCCGCCGGAAGCGGTCGTGTTGGGCGAAGTGCGACCGCCGTCACAGGAGGACAGGTAACGGACGGTTCAGGACGGCAGAAACACCACCGGGTAGGTGACGGTGGTGGTGGCCACGTCCTTGGCGCCGAAGTCGAACAGCTTGATCCGGGCCAGCAGGCGCCGCTCCAGCGCCGGGTTGTTGAGCTCGCTGGAGACGATGCTGATCTTCACCACCCGGCCGGAGGGGGCGATGGTGATCTTGAACACCACCTTGCCCTGCAGGGTGGGGTCGCGGCGCAGGGCGCGGTTGTAGATGCGGTCGATGGCGCCCTTGTTGCGATCGAACACGAGCTGGATCTCTTCCTGGGTGCGGGCGGGCCCCCGGCTGCCGGCCGGGGCCAGGCGCCGCTGGCCGCTCGCGGGAATGCGGCTTTCCACCCGCGCCCGCTGGCGGCCGCTGAGCCGGGTCTGCTCGCGGGTGCGGGCCAGGGCCCGGGTGTCGATGCCGCCCGAGGCCGCCCCGGCGCGTGCGGTGAGGATGGACTCGGCCTGCGCCGCGGCCTGCACCGGGGCCTCGGCCCGCTTCTGCAGGGCCCCGGCCGTGACCGCCGGCACCTCGATCTGGCGCAGGTCGGCCAGCTCGTCGGCCCAGGCCAGGGCCTGCCGGGCGCGGCGGCGGGCGGCGGCGGCCTGGTCCACCTTGGGCCTGGGTTTCTTCTTCACCACCTTTTTCTTCTTCTTGGGTTCGGGGGCCTTCTTTTTCTTCTTGGGCGCCTCGGCCTTGGGCTTGGGCGGCGGCGGGGGCGGCTGCTTGTGGCGCTCCAGGATGACCTTGGCCAGGCGCGGCGGGATGTCCACCACCTCGCGGCGGTCGGTCTCGGGCACCGGCAGGAAGGCGACGATGATGCCGGCGAGCACCGAGACCGCCAGCGTGGCCAGGGTGATACGGCGGAAGCGGCGGTCGGTCTCCGACTCGGTCCAGGGCAGGGCCGGCTCGCGCCGGTAGTAGTCGGCGTAGCCCATCAGGCGCCTCCGCCCACGCTGTCGGCCCGCTGGATCACGGCCAGGGAGATGTCGGGGAAGTTGGCCTGGGAGCAGGTGAGCATGATGCGCTTGAGCAGCAGGTAGGGGATCTCGCGGTCCCCGAGGATGGTCACCTGGCGGCGCTTGCCGGTGTCGCGGCCCAGGCGTTGGGCCCGGCGGGCGTGGAAGTGCAGCTCCTCCAGCAGCGGCCGGATCACGCCCTTGCCCCCGCGCATGACGTCGGCCACCTTGGCCACCGGCCGGCCCTGGACCACGATGTGGTCGCGGTTGACCAGGATGGTGACGGTCTGCTTGGGTTTCTGCTCGGCGCTGGACTCGGGCAGGCGCACGGCCTTGATGGAGGGCAGCACCTCCACCTCCGAGGAGTTCACCAGCAGGAAGAACACCAGGATGGTGAAGATGTCCATGAGCGAGACCATGTTCAGTCCCACGTGGCGCTTCTTGCGCTGGTAGTGCTTTTCCATGCGCCGCGCGCGCCGCGACATCTTCATCGGCGGGTCCTCCGGGCCGGGGGCGCGTCACCGATGGAGATGTCCGGGAACAGCTCGGCGTTGACCACCTGGCCGAAGCGCACCGCCTTGAACATGCGCACCGCGTCCATCACCTGGATCAGGGTGTCGTAGGACGTGTCGGGCTCCGACAGGATGGTGGCCGCGGTCTTGTCGGGAAAGCGGGCCTTGATCTGCTGCAGTAGCCTGGACAGGGCGCGGTAGTCGTGCCGGCCGTCCCTGGCCGGAATGCGGCGGATGAGGCCGCCGCGGGTATCGGCCACCTCCAGTGCACGCTTTCGGATCACCACCTGCAGGTGGAAGGCCGGCTTGTCCGCGCCCTTGGGGCCGCCGGGCACCGGCAGGTTGAGCTGCAGGATGGCCACGCGCGAGAACACCGCGGTGATCAGCAGGAACGGCACCAGGATCACCATCAGGTTCAGGAACGCGGTGATGTTGAGCTCGGCGGCCTCGAGCTGCGCCCGGCGCCGCCGTCTGAAACGTCTCATGAGGCGGCGGCGGACTTGTCGGTGATGAGGTTGACGAACTTGACCGCGGCCATCTCCAGGCTGTCCACGATCTCCGTGGTCTTGGTCTGGATCACGGTGTAGACCAGCAGCAGGGGGATGGCCACCATGAGGCCGAAGGCAGTGGTGTTCATGGCCACCGAGATGCTGGACGAAAGCAGGTCCGCCTTCTGCGCGGGGTCGGCGTCGGCCACCGCGGTGAAGGCCTGGATCAGGCCCATGATGGTGCCCAGCAGGCCCAGCAGGGTGGCCAGGTTGGCGAAGGTGGCCAGGTAGTGGGTCCGCTTCTCCAGCCGCGGGATGACCTCCATCATGCCTTCCTCCATGGCCATCTCGATGTCGTCGCGGCGCTTGGCCGTCTTCATCCGGGCCAGGCCGTAGGACAGGATCTGGCTGATGGCGTGGTTGGACTTGGCGGTGGCGTTGTACACCCCCTGGTAGTCCCCGCGCTGGAGCATGGGCAGCAGCTTGTTCATCAGGCGCCGGTTGCTGGTCTTGGCCACGCTGAGGTAGATGTAGCGTTCCAGCGCGATGGCGACGCCGAAGGCCAGCACCAGCATGATGGGGTACATGAAGACCCCGCCCTCCTGGAAGAACTTGACGATACTCACATACACATCCATACCCGGTCTCCCGCGATTGGCAATGGCTTCAGATGGGGTTCGGTGCCGGCCTCAGCGGGCCAGCTCGTAGTGGAATTTCACCTGCCGCTGGAAGCTGTCGCGTTCCACCGGCTGGATGGCCTGCTCCACCAGGCGGTTGAGGGGCAGGTCGGCCACGTCGGGCAGCTCCGACTTCTGCCACGGCACGATGTAGAGCACCTTGGGCAGTTCCTGGTTGCCGATGACGGTGGTCCCCTCCAGCTCGATCACGGCCTCCTCGGCCGCGGCCGGGCCCGCCGCCACGACACCCAGCAGCAGGCACAATGTTTTCAATCGTTTCATCCTTCCTGTCCTCCGTTGGCGGCGCGGGCGGCCACGCGCCGTTCGAGATCCACGATCCACTTGGCCACGTCCTTGTCCGCGCCCCGGGTCAGGGCCTGGTAGCGGCGGTAGTGCTCCAGGGCCCGGCCCAGCTCGCCCAGGTAGAGATCGTAGAGGATACCCAGGTTGCGGTGGGCGCGGGCATAGTCCGGATCGATGGCCAGCGCCTTGCGGTAGGCGTCGCGTGCCTCCGCGAACCGGCCCAGGCGGCGGTAGAGGATGCCCAGCTGGTTGTGCACCGCGGCGTTGCCCGGGTTGAGGCGGGCGGCCTCGGACAGCGCGGCCTCGGCCTCCTCGAGGCGGTTGCCGCGCAGGTACAGGATGCCCAGGTTGAGGCGCGGCCCGGCCAGCCCGGGCTGCTCGGCGGCCAGCTTGCGCAACGCCGCCACCGCCTGCTTGTCGCGGCCCGCCCGCATCAGGGCCAGGGCCCGGCGGTAGCGGGCCTCCACCGCCGGGGGCACCTCGGGCGGCGGGGTGGCGGCGGGGGCCGCGACCTCCGGCAGGGTCTGGCAGCCGGCGGCGAGCAGGACCAGGGCCAGCCCCAGGGCCGATGCGCTAGTGGATCGCACTGTACAACTCCTCGCTCTGTTCCTGCTTGGCGTAGCGCACCGGCTGGAGCTTGGCCAGCTCGGCCAGGCTCTTCTTTATCCACTTGTCGTAGATGCCTTCCGTGATGCGCTTCACATTGGCGGCATGAATCTCGATGGCCTTCTCCTCGAAGGGGAAGGCCTGCTCCTCGAGCAGGATCTCGTACTGCTCCAGGGCGTCGGGCGGCAGGTTGCGCGGCCGCTCCGAGGCCATGAGGGCGCGGGCGAAGTCGTTGTACAGCTCGGCCAGGCGGAAGGTGGCGGCGGTGGTCACCTCGGCCACGTTGTAGCTCATGGCCTGGCGGTAGGCGGCGATGGCCTGCTGCATGAGCTTCTTTTTCTTCTTCAGGTTCTTCTTGATGGGGTAGCTGAGGCGCACCCGGCGGTAGGCGGCCTGGGCCGGCTCCGCCAGCTGCAGCAGGGCCGAGGCGGCGATGTCGCGGGTGCGCGGGGTGCGCGCGCCGGGATGGCGGCGGTCGGCGCGCACGATCTCGCGCAGCCAGTGGAAGCGCCGGCGGGCATGGCCGGCACGGCGGTGGAGGTTGGCGAGCTGGAAGCGGGCCTCCTGGGACTCGGGCATCTGGTCCGGGAACTGCTTGACGTAGGC
>JALSIK010000063.1 GCA_026990045.1 Chromatiales bacterium
AGCACCCCGTCTGGCCACATAACAGTTGTAATAGGCGGCGGCCGCCTAATCCCGGAATTCCCGGTGTTAGGCAGCGGCGTGGTAATCCGGCCGCCTGATTGGGACCGATTGCTCGAAATTTATACTAGACAACACTCCCGATTCCGGCAAATCGGGAGGGGTTACGCTTCCATCGGTAGCGACGAGCGCTTGCCAAATCAGGCCCGGCGCCTCCGAAAATTTCCTGCCAATCAGTAAATTGCCATGTCATATGCGCCGCGCTGTGTGACGTGCCGCTGGGATTCCAGAGCCCTGCCGGTTCTGACCGCCAAGCAAAGAGACGGGAATGGTTGCAGGATGCTCTCCGGCCTATTGGAAGGCCAATGGCCTCAGTGCCAGTTCATGGAGTGAGGCCGGAGATTCGGGCTCATGCTGACGTGGAAACTGGATCAGCCTGGAAACCGCCCACATGTGCACCAAGGAGAGGCCGGGGCCCTGTTGCTTGTCATGCATCCTTCGCTGTGAGCGGAAAACGCTCCAGATGCTCGATGATCTCTGGCGTCAGGTCGACGTCCAGCTCCGGCCAATGGAAATGACCGGGAGTGGACTCCTTCACATTCAGAACAGCCTTTATGGTTGCATTCTTGAACCATGGAAAATCTTCATAAGACATGAAGTATTCCCTGCCCCCCGCCAAGAGCCAGATCCCGTGCGAAGAAACATGTGTCACTTCAACTCCCGAAGTACTTTCTCCAAGCGTTTGCGAGCTCATCATAATGTACCTCGATCAGACCCCGAATCTGGGCCAGTTGCTCTCTGGACAGATTATAGTTCCTGGCCAGTTCAATGTCCGGTTCCAGCCAGAACTTGGCTTCCCCATCGCCGCAATGAACATGAACATTCATTCTTGACTCTTCACGTGAAAAGAAGAAAAACCTGTATCCCCGTTCTCTGAATATCGTTGGACTCATAATCCATCTTCCTTGATGCATGATGAATTTCATAAATATTCATATTCTGGCGCAGCAGGCGACTACTTTTCGCCGATCATCTTTGCCACCATAGCTACATACCGACAGGATGATCTGGCATGCAGTATGTACTACACACCAAGCACATCACTGTTTCTTGATGGATTTTTTCAACGCCTGGCCGGTTTCTTCCAGGGCCTCGCCGCTGCGCTCGAGGAGGTCCTCGCCCGTGCGCTTGAGCTTTTCCCTGACGGTTTCGGCCTCGAAGGGGTTGCTGTAGAGGGGCTTGCCGCGGCCGATGTTGACCCCGAACCACAGGCCCACGAGCAATCCGATGATGGCCCACAAGACGGCGACGCGAATGATCTTCATGGATGCCTCGCTCCGTGACTGTTCCCGGCGACCGCCTTACCATACCATACGTCCCGTGAACGTCCCCACCTCCAGCCTGGCCGAGGCCCGGGCGCAGTGCCTGCGCCTGGCGCGCGGCCACTACGAGAACTTTCCCGTGGCCTCGTGGCTGCTGCCCCGGCGCCTGCGCCCGGCGGTGGCGGCGCTGTACGCCTTCGCCCGCACCGCCGACGACTGGGCCGACGAGGGCGACCTGCCCGAGGCCGAGCGCCTGCGCCGGCTCGACGACTGGGACCGGCGGCTGCACGAGCTGGAGCGGGGCGGGGACACCGGCGAGCCGGTGCTTGCCGCCCTGGCCTGGGCGGTGCGCCGCCACGCCCTGCCCTGGGCCCCGCTGCACGACCTGCTCTCGGCCTTCCGCCAGGACGTGACCCGCCACCGCTATGACACCTGGGCCGAGCTGCAGGACTACTGCCGGCGTTCGGCCAATCCGGTGGGGCGCTTGTTACTCCATTTATATAAATGCACGGGTCCCCGCGAGCTGGCCCTGTCCGACGACATCTGCACCGCGCTGCAGCTCGTCAACTTCCTCCAGGACCTGGCGTTCGACTACGTCCACCGCGGCCGCATCTACCTGCCGCGCGAGGACCTGGACCGCTTCGGGGTCACCGAGGACCACTTCCGGGAGCGGCGCGATGACGCGGCCATGCGGGCGTTGCTGCGGTTCCAGATCGGTCGCGCGCGGAGCCTGCTGTGCCGCGGCGCGCCGCTGGCCCGGCGCCTGCCCTTGCGCGCCGGGCTGGAGCTGCGCGCCATCGTCGCCGGCGGCCTGCAGGTGCTGCGCCGCCTGGAACGTTCGCCGCACCCCTTCGCCCGGCCGCGGCTGGGATGGCGCGACGCCCCGGCCCTGGCCCGGCTGGCCCTGGCGAGTCCCTGCTTCCGGCGCGGGCATGGCGCCTGATGCTTTGCCGCGCCCGGTCCCTTTCCGCTACACTGGGCCGCCCGGTCACCACACCCGCCGCATGACGCCCGATCAATACTGCCAGGAACAGGCCGCCCGGAGCGGTTCCAGCTTCTACTACAGCTTCCTGTTCCTGGAACCGCAGGAACGGCGCGACATCACCGCCCTGTATGCCTTCTGCCGCGCGGTGGACGACGCGGTGGACGAGCCGGGCGATCCCGCGGTGGCCCGCGCCCGGCTGGACTGGTGGCGGGAGGAGCTGGGCCGGCTCTACGCCGGCTCGCCGCAGCACCCCGTGTCCCGGGCGCTGGTCCCGGCCATCGAGCGCTGCGACCTGGCGCAGGAATCCTTCACCGAGATCATCGACGGCATGGAGATGGATCTCGATCATGCCGGCTATGCCGACTTCCACGAACTCGCGCTCTACCTGCACCGCGCGGCGGGCGTGGTGGGCATGCTGTCGGCGGAGATCTTCGGCTACCAGGACCGGCAGACCCTCAAGTACGCCCACACCCTGGGACTGGCCTTCCAGCTCACCAACATCATCCGCGACGTGGGCGAGGACGCGCGGCGCGGCCGCATCTACCTGCCCCGGGACGAGCTGGAACGGTTCGGCGTGCCCGAGCGGGACGTGCTGGAGACCCGGCACAGCGCCGCCTTCGAACGGCTCATGGCCTTCCAGCTCGCCCGGGCGCAGGAGCACTACCAGCGGGCCGAGGCCCTGCTGCCGGAGGCCGACCGCTGGCGCCAGCGCGCCGGGCTGGTGATGGCCGCCATCTACCGCGCCACCCTGGACGAGATCGCCGCCGACGGTTTCCATGTGCTCGACCGGCGCATCGCCCTCACGCCCCTGCGCAAGTTCTGGCTGGCCTGGCGCACCCTGCGCCGCGAGCGCCGGCGCCACCGCCGGTGGCGGAAGACCCGGGCCGCGGCGTGAACCCGCGGGCCGGCGTCACCGTGGTGGGCGGCGGCTGGGCAGGGCTGGCCGCCGCGGTGGACCTGTCGCGGCGCGGTGCCCGCGTGACCCTGCTCGAGGCCGCGCGCCAGCTCGGGGGGCGGGCCCGCCGCGTGCGCCTGGGCGGCATGGAGGTGGACAACGGCCAGCACCTGCTGCTGGGGGCCTACCGCGACACCCTCCACCTGCTGAACCTGCTCGCGCCGGAAGACGGGCCCGGCCTGGAACGGCGGCGGCTGGACCTGCAGATCTGGGAACACGGGCGGCCCGCACTGTGCCTGCGCGCGCCGCGCCTGCCCGCGCCCCTGCACGCCCTCGCCGCCCTGGCCGGGGCCCGCGGCCTGAGTCCCGGCGAGCGGCTGCGCGCCGCCGCCCTGGGCCTGTTCGTGCTCTGGCGCCGCGGCCATCTGGAAAGCGACACCACCGTCACCCGGCTGCTCAGGCGCCTGCGTCAGTCGCCGCGGCTGGTGCGCCGCCTGTGGGAACCGCTGTGCCTGGCCACCCTCAACACGCCGCCGCGGCGGGCCTCGGCCCGGGTGTTCGTGCGCGTGCTGCACGACGCCCTGCTGCGCGTGCGCGGCGACTCGGACCTGGTGCTCGCCACCCGCAACCTGGGCGCCCTGCTGCCGGAACCGGCGGTGGAGTACATCGAGGCCCGCGGCGGCCACATCCACCTGGGCCGGCGCGTCACCGCGCTGCAGGTGGAGGACGGAGGTATCAGGGGCCTGGCCACCGGCGCCGGCACCGTGCCTGCCCGGCACGTGATCCTGGCGGTGCCGCCCGGCCCCGCCGCGGAGCTGCTGGCGCCCCACCCGCCGCTGGCCGCCATTGCCGCGCGCCTCAACCGCCTGCGCAGCGAGCCCGTCTGCACCGTGTACCTGCAATACCCCGAGGGGGTGCGCCTGGAACCGCCCCTGCTGGGCCTGGCCGGCGCTACCGCCCAGTGGATCTTCGACCGCCGCGTCAACGGCCAGCCGGGGCTCATGGCGGTGGTGGTGAGCGCCGGCGGCCCCCACATGGCGCTGGACAACGATGCCCTCGTCGCGCAGGTCCGCGGCGAGATCGCCCGCGTGCGGCCGCGCTGGCCGGAGCCGGTGCGTGCGCGGGTCATCCGCGAGAAGCGTGCCACCTTTTCCTGCCGGGCCGGAGTCTCTAAACTGCGCCCCGGCTGCGCGACCCCGGTGACCGGCCTGTGGCTGGCCGGCGATTACACCGACACCGGCTACCCGGCGACGCTGGAAGGCGCCGTGCGCAGCGGGCTGGCGGCCGCGCGCCATGCCGCCGCCGCGCTGGATCTGCCCGACGAGGAGTGGTTCACATGAAGACGCTGATGGACTATGAGGCCCCCGCCGGCCTGCTGGCGGGACGCGTGGTGCTGGTCACCGGCGCCGCCGGCGGCCTGGGCAGCGCCGTGGCCGGGGCCGCCGCCGGCGCCGGGGCCACCGCGGTGCTGCTGGACAAGAACGTGCCCGGACTGGAACAGGTGTACGACGCCATCGAGCAGGCGGGTGGTCCGCAGCCCGCCATCTACCCGCTGGACCTGCAGGGCGCCACGCCGCAGCATCACCAGGAGCTGGCGGCCACGGTGGAGAAACAGCTCGGGCGCCTCGACGGCCTGGTGCACTGTGCCGCCATCCCGGGCCTGCGCACGCCGCTGGAGCAGTACGATCCCCAGCTCTGGGGCCAGGTCATCCAGGTCAACCTGCACGCGCCCTTCCTGCTCACCCGGGCCTGCCTGCCGCTGCTGCGCGCCTCCGATGCCGGGCGCGTGATCTTCACCGCCGCCGACGTGGGGCGCCGCGGGCGCGCGTACTGGGGGGCCTACGCCGTGGCCGCCGCGGGCGTGGAGAACCTGGCGCAGGTGCTGGCCGACGAGCTGGAGAACACCAGCGCGGTGCGCGTCATGACCCTCGACCCGGGCCCGGTGCGCACCCCCATGCGCCGGTTCTTCTTCCCCGGCGAGGACGCCGACGCCCTGCCCGACCCCGACACCGTCGCCCGGGCCTACCTGTACCTGCTGGGCCCGGAGGGCGCCGGGCACCACGGCCGGGCCCTCCTTGCCCAGTCGGGCAAAACAGGTT
>JALSIK010000064.1 GCA_026990045.1 Chromatiales bacterium
CCTGGGGACAATGTGAGTTTCACGGTATCGCTGATTGCGCCCATTGCGATGGAGGAGGGCCTGCGCTTCGCCATTCGCGAGGGCGGGCGCACCGTCGGCGCCGGCGTGGTCACCAAGATCATCGAGTGATTCCGGGGCGGCGGGCGCCGGTGGCTGCCGGCGGCCCGCCCGTGTACCGGCGTTTTTTCCAGGCCAGTAGCTCAATTGGCAGAGCGGCGGTCTCCAAAACCGCAGGTTGGGGGTTCGATTCCCTCCTGGCCTGCCAGGTCGTGCGGATCGGGCACATAAGGTTTAGATGGCGGACAAGATCAAACTCCTGCTGGCGGCCCTGATTCTGGCCGCGGGCATCGGCGGCTTTTACTACTATGCCGACGCGCCCCTGCTCTACCGGGTGCTGGGGCTGCTGGGCGTGCTGGGCGTGGCGCTGGCGGTGGCCAGCCAGACCCGGCTCGGGGCCAGCACCATCGGCTTCGGCCGCGAAGCCTACCTGGAGATGCGCAAGGTGGTCTGGCCCACCCGGCGCGAGACCATGCAGACCACGCTGGTGGTGTTGCTCATGGTGATCATCGTGGGCCTGATCCTGTGGGCCTTCGACATGTTCCTGCTGTGGGCGATGAAGCTGCTGACGGGGCAGGGAGGCTGAAGATGGCGAAGCGGTGGTACGTGGTCCACGCCTACTCGGGCTTCGAGAAGCAGGTGAAGCGCTCGCTGGAGGAGCGCATCAAGCTGGCCGGCCTGGAGGACAAGTTCGGCCAGATCCTGGTGCCCACCGAGGAAGTGGTGGAGATGCGCGACGGCCAGAAGCGGCGCTCGGATCGCAAGTTCTTTCCGGGCTACGTGCTGGTGCAGATGGAGATGGACGACGAGACCTGGCACCTGGTCAAGAGCGTGCCCAAGGTCATGGGGTTCATCGGCGGCACCTCGGACAAGCCGGCGCCCATCTCCGACAAGGAGGCCGAGGCGATCCTGGCCCGCATGCAGGAGGGGGCGGAGAAGCCGCGGCCCAAGGTGCTGTTCGAGCCCGGCGAGGTGGTGCGCATCACCGACGGGCCGTTCAACGATTTCAGCGGCGTGGTCGAGGAGGTCGACTACGACAAGAACCGCCTGCGCGTGGAGGTGTCCATCTTCGGCCGCTCCACGCCGGTGGACCTGGAGTTCAGCCAGGTCGAGAAGGCGTGACGCGCCGCGTCATGCCGACCCGGCCGGGCTGCGTGGCGGGGCGCCGGGGGTATCCGGCCCCGGGTGCCCCGCGACCCGTGACTTTGATTTGGGGAGCCGCAAGGCGTTTGCACCCGAGCTAGGAGCAAGACATGGCTAAGAAGATCGAGGCTTACATCAAGCTGCAGGTCCCGGCGGGGGAGGCCAACCCCAGCCCGCCCGTGGGCCCGGCCCTGGGCCAGCACGGCGTCAACATCATGGAGTTCTGCAAGGCCTTCAACGCCCAGACCCAGGGCATGGAGAAGGGCCTGCCCATCCCGGTGGTGATCACCGTGTACTCGGACCGCAGCTTCACCTTCGTCACCAAGACGCCGCCGGCGTCCATCCTGCTGAAGAAGGCGGCCGGCGTGCAGAAGGGCTCCAGCGTCCCCAACCGCGACAAGGTGGGCAAGGTGACCCGGGCCCAGCTCGAGGAGATCGCCAAGGCCAAGGAGCCGGACCTCACCGCGGCCGACATGGATGCCGCCGTTCGCACCATCGCCGGGACCGCCCGCAGCATGGGCATCGACGTGGAGGGGATGTAAGCCATGGCGAAGCCGAGCAAGCGCATCAAGGCCATCCGCGAGAAGATCGAGCCCGGCAAGGTGTATTCCCCCGACGAGGCCTTCCGGCTGCTGAAGGAGATCCCGCATGCCAGGTTCACGGAGTCGGTGGACGTGGCGGTGAACCTGGGCGTGGATCCGCGCAAGTCGGACCAGGTGGTGCGCGGTTCCACCGTGCTGCCCCACGGCACCGGCAAGAACGTGCGGGTGGCGGTGTTCGCCCAGGGCGCGGCGGCCGAGGCGGCCAGGGCGGCCGGCGCCGACATCGTGGGCATGGAGGACCTGGCCGAGGAGATCAAGCAGGGCAAGCTGGATTTCGACGTGGTCATCGCCAGCCCCGACGCCATGCGCGTGGTGGGCCAGCTGGGCCAGATCCTGGGCCCCCGCGGGCTCATGCCCAACCCCAAGGTGGGCACGGTGACGCCCGACGTGGCCGCGGCGGTGAAGAACGCCAAGGCCGGCCAGGTGCGCTACCGCACCGACAAGGCGGGCATCGTGCACTGCTCCATCGGCAACGTGGAGTTCGAGCCCGAGAAGCTGAAGGAGAACCTGGAGGCGCTGCTGGCCGACCTGAAGAAGGCCAAGCCGGCGGCGGCCAAGGGCCAGTACATGAAGAAGGTGACGGTCTCCACCACCATGGGGCCCGGCATCGTGATCGATCACTCGGCCTACGCCTGAGCGATCGCAACCGACTTTGCGCCATCCCGCCCCCGGGCGGGGTGACCGTCAAAGACCGCGGGCGCCCGGCCCCACGGGGCAGGGCTTAATCGTCCCCGCCAGCCGCGCCCCCGGGCGCGGCGAACGGAGCGGCCCGCGCAGACGGTGCGCCGGACACATGGTGTTACGGCCACCGTGGAGTGGGTCGGGGCCCGTGGCCCCGGCCCGTGGCTGTAACCGCGGCGGCGTGCTGTCCGCCGCATGGCAGGAGAAATCGTGACGTGGCTTTGACTCTCGAAGAGAAGAAGGCAATTGTCGCCGAGGTCTCCGAGATTGCCGCCAAGGCCCATTCCGCCGTCGGGGCGGAGTACACCGGGATCACCGCCCCGGAGATGACCGAGCTGCGCGCGCGGGCGCGTGCCAGCGGGGTCTACCTGCGGGTGGTGAAGAACACCCTGGCGAAGCGGGCGGTGGAGGGCACCGAGTTCGAGTGCATCAAGGAGGCACTCACCGGGCCGCTGCTGCTGGCCTTCTCGCAGGAAGACCCGGGCGCGGCGGCCCGCCTGGTGAAGGAGTTCGCCAAGGAGAACGATCGCCTGGTGGTGCGCATCGTCTCCGTCGGCGGCCAGCTCCTGGGCCCGGCCGACCTGGAGCGGCTGGCGAGCCTGCCCACCAAGGAGCAGGCCATCAGCATGCTCATGTCGGTCATGCAGGCGCCCGTCACCAAGCTCGCCCGCACCCTCAACGAGGTGCCGGGCAAGCTGGTGCGCACCGTGGCGGCGATTCGGGACCAGAAGCAGGCGAGTGCCTGAAGCCGGTTGCGGGCGTTCGCTCCCGCAGCACGATTAACGGAAATCTCAGGAGATCGAAAATGGCAGTATCCAAAGAAGACATTCTGGAAACCATCGCCAACATGACCGTGATGGAGGTCGTGGAGCTGGTGGAGGCGATGGAAGAGAAGTTCGGCGTCTCCGCCGCCGCCGCCGTGGCCGCGGTGCCGGCCGCCGCTGCTGGTGCCGCCGGGGGCGAGGCCGCCGCGGCCGAGAAGGACGAGTTCGACGTCGTTCTCGAAAGCTTCGGCGACAACAAGGTGGCGGTCATCAAGGCCGTGCGGGCCATCACCGGCCTGGGCCTGAAGGAGGCCAAGGAGCTGGTGGAGGGCGCCCCGTCCACGGTCAAGGAGGCGGTGGCCAAGGCCGACGCCGAGGAGATGAAGAAGCAGCTGGAAGAGGCCGGCGCCAAGGTCGAGCTGAAGTAACTTGTCTCCGATTCACAGGCCGTACTGCGCCGACCGGCCCGCCCTGCCCCCGCGGCAGGGCGGGCCCTCGGCGTGCCCGCGGTCCGGGCCCGGTGCGGGCCATGTTGTGGGGCGGGGCCGGGGCGCGGGCGTGCCCCGGCGCCTCCCTTTGCGTTTCACCGTGCGCCCCGGGCCGCGGTGGAGCACCGTCTTACCCAAGAGCTGACGCAAGCGAGGGTGTCCAATGGGCTACTCGTTCACCGAGAAAAAACGCATCCGCAAGGATTTTGGCAAGCGCTCCAGCGTGCTGGAAGTGCCCTACCTGCTGGCCATCCAGCTCGATTCCTACCGGAGCTTCCTGCAGGCCGACGTGGATCCGGACCGGCGGGAGGAGATGGGGCTGCATGCGGCGTTCAAGTCGGTCTTTCCCATCGTGAGCTACTCGGGCAACGCCGCCCTCGAGTACGTCAGCTACCGCCTGGGCCAGCCCGCCTTCGACGTCAAGGAGTGCCAGCTCGCCGGCATCACCTATGCCGCGCCGCTGCGGGTCAAGGTGCGCCTCGTGATCTACGACAAGGAGTCGGGCGGCCAGAAGGTCAAGGACGTGCGCGAGCAGGAAGTGTACATGGGCGAGATCCCGCTCATGACCGAGAACGGCACCTTCATCATCAACGGCACCGAGCGGGTCATCGTCTCCCAGCTCCACCGTTCGCCGGGCGTGTTCTTCGATCACGACCGCGGCAAGACCCATTCCTCGGGCAAGCTGCTGTTCAACGCCCGCGTCATCCCCTACCGCGGTTCGTGGCTGGACTTCGAGTTCGATCCCAAGGACCTGCTGTTCACCCGCATCGACCGCCGGCGCAAGCTGCCGGTGACCGTCCTGCTGCGGGCCCTGGGCCTGAGCACGGAAGAGATGCTGGACATCTTCTTCGAGAAGATCGACTTCAAGTTCGGCAAGGACGGGATCACCATGACCCTGGTGCCGGAGCGCCTGCGCGGCGAGACCGCCACCTTCGACATCAAGGCCAAGGGCAAGCTCATCGTCGAGGAGGGGCGCCGCATCACCGCCCGCCACACCAAGCAGCTGGCCGAGCTGGGGGTGACCTCCCTCGACGTGCCCGAGGACTACGTGGTGGGCAAGGTCCTGGCCCATGACATCGTCAACCAGGAGACCGGCGAGCTCATCGCCCGGGCCAACGACGAGATCACCGAGGACCTGCTGGTGCGCATGCGCGAGGCCGGGGTCAAGGAGTTCCAGTGCATCTTCACCAATGACCTGGACCACGGGCCGTACATCTCCGACACCCTGCGCATCGATCCCACCACCACCCAGCTCGAGGCCCAGGTGGAGATCTACCGCATGATGCGCCCGGGCGAGCCTCCCACCAAGGAGGCCGCGGAGAACCTGTTCAAGAACCTGTTCTTCAGCCCCGACCGCTACGACCTGTCCGCGGTGGGCCGCATGAAGTTCAACCGCCGCGTGGGGCGCAAGGAAGTCACCGGTCCGGGCGTGCTGTCCAAGGAGGACATCCTCGACGTCCTCAAGGTGCTCATCGGCATCCGCAACGGCCACGGCACCGTGGACGACATCGATCACCTGGGCAACCGCCGCATCCGCTCCGTGGGCGAG
>JALSIK010000065.1 GCA_026990045.1 Chromatiales bacterium
GCCAACCAGGTGGTGTTCAAGGTGGCGGTGGACGCCACCAAGCCCGAGATCAAGAAGGCGGTGGAAACCCTGTTCAACGTCACCGTGGAGAAGGTCCAGGTGGCCAACGTCAAGGGCAAGCGCAAGATGCACCGGTGGGTGCCGGGCCGGCGCAAGAACTGGAAGAAGGCCTACGTCCGCCTGGCGGAGGGCCAGGACATCAACTTCGCGGCCGGCGAATGAGCCGCAGCGACACGGGATTGCAGCCATGCCAGTAGTCAAGACCAAGCCGACCTCCCCCGGGCGCCGCTTCGTGGTGAAGGTGGTCAACCCGGAGCTGCACAAGGGCCGGCCCTATGCGCCGCTGGTGGAGAAGCAGACCAAGACCGGCGGCCGCAACAACCAGGGGCGCATCACCACCCGGCACCGGGGCGGCGGTCACAAGCACCACTACCGGATCATCGATTTCCGCCGCGACAAGGACGGGATCCCGGCGGTGGTGGAGCGGCTGGAGTACGACCCCAACCGCACAGCGCACATCGCGCTGCTCAAGTACGCCGACGGCGAGCGGCGCTACATCATTGCGCCGCAGAAGGTCCATGCGGGCGACGAGCTGATGTCCGGCTCCGACGCCCCCATCAAGCCGGGCAACTGCTTGCCGCTGCGCAACATCCCGGTGGGCACCACGGTGCACTGCGTGGAGCTGCGCCCGGGCAAGGGCGCCCAGCTGGCCCGCTCCGCGGGCACCTCGGTGCAGCTGGTGGCCCGGGAGGGGCGCTATGCCACCATCCGCCTGCGTTCGGGCGAGATGCGCAAGGTGCACATCGACTGCCGCGCCACCGTGGGCGAGGTGTCCAACCCGGAGCGCAACCTGCGCAAGCTGGGCAAGGCGGGCGCCAAGCGCTGGCGGGGCATCCGGCCCACCGTGCGCGGCGTGGCCATGAACCCGGTGGACCATCCCCACGGCGGCGGCGAGGGCCGCACCTCGGGCGGCCGCCACCCGGTGACCCCGTGGGGCGTGCCCACCAAGGGCTACAAGACGCGCAAGAACAAGCGGACCGACAACATGATCGTCCGCCGGCGCAACAAGAAGTAGGCGGACCGAGGCCAACCGGAACAGACGACCAGAGAGTAAGACACCGTGCCACGTTCAATCAAGAAAGGACCCTTCGTCGACCTGCACCTGATGAAAAAGGTGGAGGAGGCGCAGGCCACCGGCAGCAAGCGGCCCATCAAGACCTGGTCGCGCCGCTCGATGATCGTGCCCGAGATGATCGGGCTGACCATCGCGGTGCACAACGGCCGCCAGCACGTGCCGGTGCTGATCACCGAGAACATGGTGGGGCACAAGCTGGGTGAATTCGCGCCGACGCGGACCTTCAAGGGCCACGCGGCGGACAAGAAGTCCAGGTAAGGGGTGAGCGATGGAAGTCTCTGCACGTCTCAAGCACGTTCGCATCTCGCCGCAGAAGGCGCGGCTGGTGGCGGACCAGATCCGCGGCAAGTCCGTGGAGTCGGCCCTGGAGATCCTGACCTTCAGCCCCAAGAAGGCGGCCCGGATCATCAAGAAGGTGCTGGAGTCGGCCATCGCCAACGCCGAGCACAACGAGGGCGCCGACGTGGACGAGCTCAAGGTCGCTCGCATCTACGTGGACCAGGGCCGGACCCTGCGCCGCTGGCGCCCGCGGGCCAAGGGCCGGGTGAATCACATTCTCAAGCGCACGAGTCACATCACCGTGACCGTGGCGGACGACTGAGGGCCGGGAGATGGGTCAGAAAGTACATCCGACGGGCATGCGGCTGGGCATCGTCACGGACTGGAACTCCAAGTGGTTTGCCAGCTCCCGCGACTATGCCGACTACCTCAACAATGACCTGGAGGTGCGGGCCTTCCTGAAGAAGCGCCTGGCCCAGGCCTCGGTCAGCCGCATCACCATCGAGCGCACGGCGGGCAAGGCCAACCTGACCATCCACACCGCCCGCCCCGGCCTGGTCATCGGCAAAAAGGGCGAGGACATCGAGCGGCTGCGGGTGGAAGTGGCGCGGATGATGGGCCTGAACAAGGTCCACATCAACATCGAGGAGATCCGCAAGCCGGAGCTGGACGCGCAGCTCGTGGCCGAGAGCGTGGCCCAGCAGCTGGAGCGGCGCATCATGTTCCGCCGGGCCATGAAGCGGGCGGTGGCCAACTCCATGCGCCTGGGGGCGCAGGGGGTCAAGGTCATGGTGGCGGGCCGCCTCAACGGCGCCGAGATCGCCCGCACCGAGTGGTACCGCGAGGGCCGCGTGCCCCTGCACACGCTGCGGGCCGACATCGACTACGGCTTTGCCGAGGCGCGCACCACCTACGGCGTCATCGGCGTGAAGGTCTGGATTTTCAAGGGTGAGGTCATCGGCGTCCAGGAAGAGGCCGAGGCCGCGGCCGCCAGCTAGGCAACCAGGAGTTCAGCGAGATGCTGCAGCCAAAACGGACCAAGTTCCGCAAACAGCAGAAGGGGCGCAACCGCGGCGTGGCCACGCGCGGCAACAAGGTGAGCTTCGGCGAGTTCGGGCTCAAGGCCCTGACCCGCGGGCGCATTACCGCGCGCCAGATCGAGGCCGCGCGGCGGGCCATGACCCGTCACATCAAGCGCGGCGGCAAGATCTGGATCCGGATCTTCCCGGACAAGCCCATCACCCAGAAGCCGCTGGAGGTGCGCCAGGGCAAGGGCAAGGGCAACGTCGAGTACTGGGTGGCGTTGGTCCAGCCGGGCCGGATGCTCTACGAGATGGAGGGCGTCTCCGAGGAAGTGGCCCGCGAGGCCTTCCGCCTGGCCGCGGCCAAGCTGCCGGTCAAGACTGCGTTCGTGACCCGGACGGTGCAGTGATGAAAGCGGAAGAACTGAGAAAAAAGAGCGTCGAGGAGCTGAACCAGGAGCTCATGGCCCTGCTGCGTGAGCAGTTCAACCTGCGCATGCAGAAGGGCAGCGACCAGGGGGTGCGCCCGCACCAGTTCCGCGAAGTGCGGCGGAACATCGCGCGGGTCAAGACCATCCTGAGAGAGAAGGCGAAGGCAGAATGACAGAGGCAGAGAAAACCCAGCGGACCCTGGTGGGGCGCGTGATCAGCAACAAGATGGACAAGACCATCACGGTGCTCATCGAGCGCCGGGTGGCCCACCCCGTCTACGGCAAGTACGTCAAGCGCTCCACCAAGCTGCACGTGCACGACGAGAACAACGAGTGCCAGGAAGGGGACGTGGTCGCGGTGACCTCGTGCCGGCCCCTGTCCAAGACCAAGTCCTGGCGCCTGGTGGAAATCGTCGAGCGCGCGACCAAGGTCTGACGGGCCCAGGCAGGACAGGAGCCAGACATGATTCAGATGCAGACCATGCTCGAAGTGGCCGACAACAGCGGCGCCCGGCGCGTCCAGTGCATCAAGGTGCTGGGCGGCTCCAAGCGGCGCTATGCCAACATCGGTGACATCATCAAGGTGAGCATCAAGGAGGCCATCCCGCGCGGCCGGGTCAAGAAGGGCGACGTGTACAACGCCGTGGTGGTGCGGACCAGGAAGGGGGTGCGCCGCCAGGACGGCTCGGTCATCCGCTTCGACGGCAACGCGGTGGCGCTGCTGAACAACCAGCTCCAGCCCATCGGGACCCGCATCTTCGGGCCGGTGACCCGCGAGCTGCGGACCGAGAACTTCATGAAGATCATTTCGCTGGCGCCGGAAGTGCTGTAGCACGGAGCATCCAGAGATGAGGCGAATCAAAAAGGGCGACGACGTGGTGGTCATCGCCGGCAAGGACAAGGGCCGACGGGGAACCGTGGTGCGCGTGCTGGCCGACGAGGACCGCGTGATCGTCGAGAACGTCAACATGGTGAAGAAGCACCAGAAGCCGAACCCGGCCCTGGGGATCCCGGGCGGCATCATCGAGAAGGAGATGCCCATCCATGTCTCCAACGTGATGCTGTACAACCCCACCACGGGCAAGCCCGACCGGGTCGGATTCAAGACGCTGGAGGACGGGCGCAAGGTGCGCTATTTCAAGTCCAACGGCGAAGTGCTCGACGCCTGAAGACGGCGGCCAGGGGCGGAAGACAGACATGGCGAGACTGAAAGAATATTACCGCGACACCGTGGTCAAGGAGCTCATGGAGCGCTTTGGCTACAAGAGCGTCATGCAGGTGCCGCGCATCAGCAAGATCACGGTCAACATGGGCGTGGGCGAGGCCGTGGCCGACAAGAAGGTCCTCGAACATGCCATGAACGACATGGCCCGGATCGTGGGGCAGAAGCCCATCATGACGCGCGCGCGCAAGTCGGTGGCGGGGTTCAAGATCCGGGAGGGCTGGCCCATCGGCTGCAAGGTGACCCTGCGCCGCGAGCGCATGTACGAGTTCCTGGATCGGCTGATCAATATCGCCATCCCGCGTATCCGGGACTTCCGCGGCCTGAGTGCCAAGGCCTTCGACGGTACCGGCAACTACAGCATGGGCGTGAAGGAGCAGATCATCTTCCCGGAGATCGATTACGACAAGATCGATGCCATCCGCGGCATGGACATCACCATCACGACCACGGCGCGGACCGACGAGGAGGCCCGCGCGCTGCTGGAGGCATTCAAGTTCCCGCTGCGCAGCTAGGGCGCCGTGGGCAGAGAGGTAGAGACATGGCAAAGACCTGCATGATCGAGCGTGAGCGCAAGCGGATGAAGCTGGTGCGCAAGTACGCCAGGAAGAGGGCCGAGCTCAAGGCCATCATCAAGCATCCGGATACCTCCCCGGAGGAGCGGATGGAGGCCCAGCGCAAGCTGCAACAGCTGCCGCGTGATGCCAGCCCGGTCCGGCTGCAGCGCCGCTGCCGCATCACCGGCCGGCCGCACGCGGTGTACCGCAAGTTCGGCCTGTGCCGCAACAAGCTGCGCGAGGCCGCCATGCGGGGTGACGTGCCCGGCCTGCACAAGGCGAGCTGGTAGGTCGCAACAGGTATCGGAGTGCAACGACCATGATGACGGATCCCATTGCAGACATGCTCACGCGCATCCGCAACGCGCTGGCGGCCGAGAAGGCCAGCGTGAGCATGCCCTCGTCCAAGCTGAAGGTGGCCATCGCCAAGGTGCTGGAGGAGGAAGGCTACATCTCCGGCTACAGCGTGGCCGAGGACGGGGCCAAGCGCACCCTGACCATCGAGCTCAAGTACTACCAGGGCCGCCCGGTCATCGAGGAGATCAAGCGGGTGAGCCGTCCGGGGCTGCGCATCTTCAAGGGCAAGGACGAGCTGCCCAAGGTGATGGGCGGCCTGGGGGTCGCCATCGTGTCCACCTCGGCCGGGGTGATGACCGACCGCGCGGCGCGCAAGCTGGGCCGCGGCGGTGAAGTGCTGTGCACCGTGCAGTAGCAGGATCGAGGAGCCGGGAACCATGGCAAGACTGACACCCATCACCATCCCTGGCGGCGTGGAGGTGACAATCGACGGCCAGAAGGTGACCGTCAAGGGCGGCAAGGGCACCCTGGAACAGGTGATGCACGAGTCCGTCGAGATGAAGGTCGACAACGGCATGGTGGTGTTTGCGCCGCGCGAGGGCTTCGACAAGGGGCCCGCGCACGCGGGGACCGCCCGTGCGCTGGTGCGGAACATGGTCGAAGGGGTGAGCCAGGGCTACGAGCGCAAGCTGGAGCTGGTGGGCGTGGGGTACCGGGCCCAGGCCCAGGGCAAGACCCTGAACCTGACCCTGGGCTTCTCCCATCCGGTGGCCTACACGGTGCCGGACGGGGTGAGCATCGAGACGCCCAGCCAGACCGAGGTGGTGGTCAAGGGCATCGACAAGCAGAAGGTGGGCCAGGTGGCCGCCGAGATCAGGGCCTTCCGTCCACCCGAGCCGTACAAGGGCAAGGGGGTGAAGTACGCGGACGAGCATATCGTGCGCAAAGAGGCCAAGAAGAAGTA
Organism: Chromatiales bacterium; assembly: GCA_026990045.1. GTDB lineage: Bacteria > Pseudomonadota > Gammaproteobacteria > CAMYNG01 > CAMYNG01 > JALUTW01. Next base: position 5,908 of record JALSIK010000065.1, read on the forward strand.
ACGCGGGGTCAACGGGAATATGGATAAGAAGGCAGCGCGCATGCGCCGGGCCCGCAAGGCCCGGGCCAAGATCCGTGAGCTGGGCATGCACCGGCTGTGCGTGCATCGCACGCCGCGGCACATCTATGCCCAGGTGCTGGCACCCGACGGCAGCCGGGTGCTGGCCACGGCGTCCACGCTGCAGGCGGACATCCGCGGCGCGGTCAAGTCCACCGGCAACATCGAGGCCGCGGCCGCGGTGGGACGGGCGGTGGCGGAAAAGGCCAAGGCGGCCGGCGTGACCCGGGTGGCCTTCGACCGCTCCGGTTTCAAGTATCACGGCAGGGTCAAGGCGCTGGCGGATGCCGCGCGCGAGGCCGGGCTCGAATTCTAGGCAGGGTTCTGACACATGGCACTATCGGACACGATGCAAAGCGGCGACGGCCTGCAGGAGCGCCTGGTGGCGGTGCGGCGCGTGGCCAAGGTGGTCAAGGGCGGCCGGATCTTCGGCTTCTCCGCGCTCACCGTGGTGGGTGACGGCAACGGCCGGGTGGGCTTCGGCACCGGCAAGGCGCGCGAGGTGCCGGTGGCCATCGCCAAGGCCATGGAGGACGCGCGCAAGAACATGGTGGAGGTGCCGCTCAAGGGTGGCACCCTGCAGTATCCCATCACCGCCACCCACGGCGCGGCCAAGGTGTACATGCAGCCGGCCTCCGAGGGGACCGGCGTCATTGCCGGCGGTCCCATGCGCGCGGTGTTCGAGGTGGTGGGCGTGCACGACGTGCTGGCCAAGTGCATCGGCTCCAACAACCCCATCAACGTGGTGCGGGCCACCATCAAGGGGCTGGCGGCGATGCAGGCCCCGGAGCAGGTGGCGGCCAAGCGCGGCAAGACGGTGGAAGAGATCCTGGGATAGGACCATGGCGGCAAAGACACTCAAGGTGACCCTGGTCAAGAGCCCGCACGGGCGGCTGGCGTCGCACAAGGCCTGCGTCAGCGGCCTGGGCCTGCGGCGCATGCACCAGACGGTGGAGGTGGCCGACACCCCCGAGAACCGGGGCATGATCAACAAGGTGGCCTACATGCTGAAGGTCGAGGAGGGCTGACACCATGCGCCTGAACACTCTCAAGCCGGCGCCGGGATCACGGCCCGGGGGCAAGCGCCGCGGCCGGGGCATCGGGTCCGGCCTGGGCAAGACCTGCGGCCGCGGTCACAAGGGCCAGAAGTCCCGTTCCGGCGGTTTCCACAAGGTGGGCTTCGAGGGCGGCCAGATGCCGCTGCAGAGGCGCCTGCCCAAGGTGGGCTTTACCTCGCGCAAGGCGCTGGTGACTGCCGAGGTGCGGCTGCACGAACTCAACAAGGTGGAGGGTGACGTGGTGGATCTCGCCGCCCTCAAGGCGGCCAACATCATCGGCCGCAACGTGCGCTTTGCCAAGATCATGCTGGCGGGCGAACTCAAGCGCCCGGTGACCGTGCGTGGCCTGCGGGTGACCCGGGGTGCGCGGGCCGCCATCGAGGCCGCCGGCGGCAAGGTCGAGGACTAAGTGGCCACGTCCCGCACAGCCCTCGGCGAGGCCCTGGCGGCGGGACGGTTCACCGAGCTGCGCCAGCGGCTGCTGTTCGTGCTGGGCGCGCTGCTGGTGTTTCGCATCGGCACCTTCGTCCCGCTGCCGGGGATCGACCCCGAGGTCTGGGGTCGCCTGTTCCAGCAGCAGCAGGGCACGGTACTGCAGCTCTTCGGCCTGTTCACGGGCGGGGCGCTGGAGCGCATGTCGGTGTTCGCGCTGGGAGTGATGCCGTACATCTCGGCCTCCATCATCATCCAGCTGCTGACCAAGGTGCACCCGCGCCTGGAGCAGCTGAGCAAGGAGGGAGCGGCCGGGCGGCGCAAGATCACCCAGTACACCCGCCTGTCCACCGTGGCCCTGGCCGCGTTCCAGGGGCTGGGCGTGGCGGTGGCCCTGGCGCGGCAGGAGGGGGCGGTGACCTTCGCCAATCCCTATACGTTTTACTTCGTCACCGTGGTGACGCTGGTGACGGGGACCATGTTCCTCATGTGGCTGGGGGAGCAGGTGACCGAGCGGGGCATCGGCAACGGCATCTCGCTCATCATCTTCGCCGGCATCGTGGCCGGGCTGCCGGCGGCCATCGCCGGGACCCTGCAGCAGGTGAGCACGGGGGAGATGGGCGAGGGGGAGGTACTGCTGCTGATGATCCTGGCCCTGGCCGTCATCGCCTTCGTGGTGTTCATGGAGCGGGGCCAGCGCCGGATCACGGTGAACTATGCCAAGCGGCAGCAGGGGCGGCGCATGTACGCGGCCCAGTCCAGCCACCTGCCGCTGAAGGTGAACATGGCCGGGGTGATCCCGCCCATCTTCGCCTCCAGCATCATCCTGTTCCCGTCCACCCTCATGGGCTGGGTGGGGCAGGCCCAGGCCGAGGGGGCAATGGGCTGGCTGCAGGACGTGGCCACGGCGCTGTCGCCGGGGCAGCCGGTGTACGTGCTGCTGTACGCGGTGGCGATCATTTTCTTCTGCTTCTTCTACACGGCGTTGATGTTCAACCCGAAGGAGACGGCGGACAATCTGAAACGGTCGGGGGCCTTCATTCCGGGCATCCGGCCGGGGGAGCAGACGGCACGGTACATCGACACGATCCTGGGGCGGCTGACCTTCGTCGGTGCCATCTATATCACCGCCGTGTCGCTGCTGCCGGAGTTCATGATCCTGTACTGGGGGGTGCCGTTCTACTTCGGCGGCACCTCGCTGCTCATCATCGTGGTGGTGGTGATGGACTTCATGGCACAGATGCAGGCGCACCTGATGTCCCACCAGTACGAGGGGTTGTTGAAGAAGGCCAACCTCAAGGGAGGCGGGCCGGGCCTGCTCCGCTAGGGGGCGGGCCACAGTCGTGGAGAACGAGCCATGAAAGTACGAGCATCGGTCAAGAAGATCTGTCGCAACTGCAAGATCATCCGCCGTCACGGTTCGGTGCGGGTGATCTGCACCGACCCGCGCCACAAGCAGCGGCAGGGGTGAGCGCCTGATTTTCGTTGAGAAATTATTGCGTTAAGGTTATGATCAGCGGTTTTCCGGGCTGCCGCGGCAGGCCGGGGACCCCGTGCGAGGGAGAGGCTGGACAATGGCCCGTATAGCAGGAATCAACGTCCCGGTTCACAAGCATGCCGTGATCGCACTCACCGCGATCTACGGCATCGGGCGCTCGCGCGCCCGCAAGATCTGCGAGGCCGCCGGGGTGCGCCCGGATGCCAAGATCAAAGACCTGGCGGAGGGCGAGATCGAGGCCCTGCGGGTTGAGGTGGGTCGCTACACGGTGGAAGGCGACCTGCGGCGCGAGGTGTCCATGAACATCAAGCGTCTCATGGACCTGGGCTGCTACCGTGGCCTGCGCCACCGGCGCGGCCTGCCGGTGCGGGGCCAGCGCACCCGGACCAACGCGCGGACCCGCAAGGGGCCGCGCAAGCTCATCAAGAAGTAAATTGCTGGATTTCAGCAGGGGATTGAACCGGACCACAGCATGGCAACGAAACAGGGCACCCGCAAAGGCAAGAAGGTCAAGCGCAACGTCTCCGACGGCGTGGCGCACATTCATGCCTCGTTCAACAACACCATCGTGACCATCACCGACCGCCAGGGCAACACCCTGTGCTGGGCCACGGCCGGGGGTTCCGGCTTCCGCGGGTCACGCAAGAGCACGCCCTTTGCGGCCCAGGTGGCGGCCGAGCGGGCCGGCACCAAGGCCCAGGAGTTCGGGGTCAAGACCCTGGAGGTGTGCGTCAAGGGCCCGGGCCCGGGCCGCGAATCCGCGGTGCGGTCGCTCAATGCCCTGGGGTTCAAGATCACCAGCATTACCGACGTGACGCCGATCCCGCACAACGGGTGCCGGCCGCCCAAGAAGCGTCGCGTGTAAGGATCGCAGGAGAGAACAGTGGCCAAGTACATCGGTTCCAAGTGTCGCCTTTGCCGCCGCGAGGGCGAAAAGCTGTTCCTCAAGGGGGAGAAGTGCTTTTCGGCCAAGTGCCCCATCGAGTCGCGGCCGTTTCCGCCGGGCCAGCACGGCCAGCGCCGGACCCGGCTGTCCGACTACGCGACCCAGCTGCGCGAAAAGCAGAAGCTGCGCCGTATCTACGGGGTGCTGGAACGCCAGTTCCGCCGCTACTACCAGGAGGCCGACCGGCGCAAGGGCTCCACGGGTGAGAACCTGCTCCAGCTCCTCGAATCGCGTCTGGACAACGTGGTCTACCGCATGGGCTTCGGCGCGTCCCGCTCCGAGGCGCGGCAGCTGGTGCGTCACAACGGCATCACCGTCAACGGCCGCAAGGTGAACATTCCGTCGTTCCAGGTCCGCCCGGGCGACGTCATCGCGGTGGCGGAGAAGGCCCGCAAGCAGCTGCGGGTGAAGGCCGCCCTGGAGATGGCGCAGCAGCGGGGCATTCCCGAGTGGCTGGACGTGGACGTGAACAAGATGGAGGGCGTGTTCAAGAGCGCGCCCGAGCGGTCCGAGCTGCCCTCGGACATCAACGAGCATTTGGTCGTGGAGTTGTACTCCAAGTAACCGGTTACGCGGTCCGGGCTTCGAGTCCACGGTACGGGTACGGTCACGACATCTATCGCAAAGAGGCAATCCATGCAGGGTTCAGTATCTGAATTTCTCAAGCCCCGAATCGTCGACGTTCAGCAGGTGAGCGACACCCAGGCACGGGTCGTGCTGGAGCCCCTGGAGCGCGGCTTCGGCCATACCCTGGGCAACGCCCTGCGCCGGATCCTGTTGTCCTCCATGACCGGCTGCGCGGTGACCGAGGTGGAGATCGAGGGGGTGCTGCACGAGTACACCGCCATGGAAGGGGTGCAGGAGGACGTGGTGGACATCCTGCTCAACCTCAAGGGCCTGGCACTGCGCATGAACAACCGTACCGAGGCGACCCTGAGCCTGAACAAGAAGGGCCCGGGGGTGGTCACCGCGGGTGACATCACCCTGGATCACGACGTGGAGCTGGTGAACCCGGACCTGGTCATCGCCCACCTGACCAAGTCGGGCGAGCTCAACATGACCCTGAAGGTGGAGAAGGGTCGCGGTTACCAGCCGGCGACGGTGCGTCAGCAGGGCGAGGAGGACGACCGGCCCATCGGGCGCCTGATGCTGGACGCCAGCTTCAGCCCGGTGCGCCGCGTGGCCTACGTGGTGGACAGCGCCCGCGTGGAACAGCGCACCGACCTGGACAAGCTCATCATCGAGCTGGAGACCAACGGCACCATCGGGCCGGAGGAGGCCATCCGGGCCGCGGCCACCATCCTGCAGGACCAGCTCTCCGCCTTCGTCGACCTGCGCGGGCGCCAGGAGGCCGAGCCGGAGAGCGAGGAGCCGGAGATCGATCCCATCCTGCTGCGGCCGGTGGACGACCTGGAGCTCACCGTGCGCTCGGCCAACTGCCTCAAGGCGGAGCAGATCTACTACATCGGCGATCTCATCCAGCGCACCGAGGTGGAGCTGCTCAAGACGCCCAACCTGGGCAAGAAGTCCCTGACCGAGATCAAGGACGTGCTGGCCTCGCGCGGGCTGTCCCTGGGGATGCGCCTGGAGAACTGGCCGCCGCCCAGCCTGCAGAAGAAAGACGACAAGACCGGCACCGCCTGAGGCGCCGGCGAGAAGGGGTAGACAACCATGCGCCATCGCAAGAGTGGACGGCACCTGAACCGGACCAGCGCCCACCGCCAGGCCATGTTCCGCAACATGGCCGGCTCGTTGTTCCGCCACGAGCTCATCAAGACCACCCTGCCCAAGGCCAAGGAGCTGCGCCGCGTGGCGGAGAAGCTGATCACGCTGGCCAAGACCGACACCGTGGCCAACCGGCGGCTGGCCTTCGCCCGGCTGCGGGACCGGGAGGTGGTGACCAAGCTGTTCAACGAGCTGGGTCCCCGCTACCGCGAGCGCCCGGGCGGCTACCTGCGCATTCTCAAGTGCGGTTACCGGGCCGGCGATGCCGCGCCCATGGCGCTGGTGGAACTGGTGGACCGGCCGGTGCCGGGCGAGTCCGGCGAGGGCGAGCAGGCCGCGGCCGAGTCCTGAGTGCCCCGTCCTGGGAATCGACGGAAAGCCGGGCCCTGCCCGGCTTTTTCATTCAGAGGACAGAGCACAGAGGACAGAGGGCAGAGGACAGACGAGGGTGTGGGGAAGGTGGCACCGCGCGGTCATACCATCGTGACTTTGGCCGGTGTTTCCGTGCCATTCTGGCCCGGACACGCCCCGCGAAGCCGCGTGCCTGCCGGCCGGGGTGTTTGCCGGCTGGCGCCGGTCCTCTACACTGGGGATCATGCTCATCGCCCTGTTCACGGACTTCGGCTGGGAAGGCCCCTACGTGGGCCAGGTCCACGCCGTGCTGGCCGCGGCCGCGCCCGGCGTGCCGGTGGTGGATCTCATGCACGACGCGCCGCCCTGTGCGCCACGGCCGGCGGCCTGCCTCCTGGCGGCGGTGGTGGAGCCGCTGCCCCCGGAGGCGGTGGTGGTGGGGGTGGTGGACCCCGGCGTGGGGCACCCCGACCGGCCGCCGGTGGTGCTGGAAGCGGACGGGCGCTGGTACGTGGGGCCGGGCAACGGCCTGTTTTCGCTGGTGGCGAGGCAGGCGCGCAGCGCCCGCTGGCATGCCGTCACCTGGCGCCCGGAGCGACTGTCCAGCTCGTTCCACGGCCGCGACCTGTTCGCGCCGGTGGCGGCCCGCATCGCCCGTGAAGGGCACCCCGGCGACTGGGTGCAGGCGCAGTCGCCTGCAGATCCCGGCGCCCGCTGGCCGCAGGACCTGTGGGAGGTCATCTACGCGGACCGGTTCGGGAACCTGGTGACCGGGGTGCGGGCCCGGGCGCTGGCACCGGCCCGGCGGCTGCGGGTGGCGGGCGTGGCGGTGGCCCATGCCGAGACCTTCTCCGCGGTGCCGGAGGGCGAGGCCTTCTGGTACGTCAACTCCATGGGACTGGTGGAAATCGCCTGCAACCGGGCCAGTGCCCGCGAGCGGCTGGGCGCCGGGCCCGGGACACCGGTTGCTCCCGCCTGAGGTTTCCCCTGCCGGGCGGCATACGCCGCGCCGGGTGGAGGGGGAAGTGTTTCCGCCTGGCGGACGGTCCGGTGGGTCAGCCCCCCGGTTCAGCGTGACGAGGCAGGCCCGCCGGGACTTTTACAGCGCCCTGCACTACAGGTGCCGGCTGATCTCGGCATGGCGTGCCTGCTCCATGAGCATCCGGAAGGCGTGCCCGCTCAGGTGCACCACGTCTTCGTGATCGCCGGCCTCGATGTACACCTCGGGCTCTTGCAGCAGGCTGTCGTCCACCACCGTGGGCAGCCCGTAGGCCTCGCCCACCGGCGGCACCGCCCCCGGCTCGCAATCCCGGAACAGGCCGGCCAGCTCGGGTTCCGTGGCCAGGCCCAGGCGCCGTTGCAGGGCGCGGCTGACCCTGCCCAGGCGCAGGCGGTGGGTGGCCGGAATGACGGCCAGGACGTACCGTCCTTCCTCGTCCTCCAGTACCACCGACTTGGCGAGGCGGTCCCCCGGGATGTGGGCGGCCTCGGCGGTTTCCAGGCTGGTGGCGGTGCGCGGGTGCGGCAGGACCTCGTAGGGGACCCCGGCGCGCTCCAGCGCCCGCCTGAGCGTTGCAGCCATGGTCATGATGGCATCCTCCCTCGTGCAATGGCGCAGCCCGGCGGGAACCGGGCCTTCCGGCCGCCGGGCCGCTTCTCCCATAGGATAGCCGGGAACCCGGCGCCTGTCGCCCGCCCGTGGGGGAGGGGGGGGTGTGCTGTAACGCGTTGAGTTTAAAACAGAATCTTTCTCAACCCTCCTCACGGCCACGCGTGTGGCGGGTGCGGCCGTGGATGTCCGACGCGACGCCCGCGTGATTTCGAGACGGGTTCTGAAAAATATCCCGGCGGACGCGGTCAGGTCTGGCCGGGCCGTTCCACGGCCTGGTCCTGGCAGTTGCCCGGATCCACCTTCACGCAGTTACGGCCTTCCTGCTTGGCCAGGTAGAGGAGGCCGTCAGCCCGGTTGATGAGGGAGTCGATGTTCTCGCCCGGTTCGTACACGGCCACGCCGGCGGAAAAGGTGGGCGCGGGCAGGGCGGCCATGCCGTGGATGAGCCGGGTTTCCTCGGCCCGGCGGCGCACCTTGTCCAGGGCGCGCAGGGTGCCATCGCAGGTGGTGTTGGGCAGCAACACGGCGAACTCCTCGCCGCCGTAGCGGGCCACCATGTCGTGATGGCGAAAGATGGACAGCACGTCGCGGGCGTAGGTTTTGAGCATCTCGTCCCCGATGGCGTGGCCGTGGGTGTCGTTGATCTGCTTGAAGTTGTCCAGGTCCAGGATGGCGATGGTCAGGGGTGACTCGTAGCGCTGGGCCCGTCCGATCTCGTCCTCCAGCCGGCGCAGGAAGGCGCGCCGGTTGGGCAGGCCGGTGAGCTCGTCGGTGAGGCTCAGCACGCGGACCTGGTCCAGCTCGGAGCTGAGGCGTTCGCTGTTGTTGCGCACCAGCTGGAGGAAGGCGCGGGTGTCATTGAGCATGCGCACCAGCTGGTTCTGCCCCGCCAGCATCTGCTCGATTTCCTGGATCGCGTGGTGGCGGGCCGCGTCCAGGCCGCGGGCGTCGTCGGCCTGCTTGAGGTTCTCCAGGGCCACTTCCAGCATGAGGCCGAACTTCTCCTGCTGCTGGATGGTCTCCGCGACCTTGTGGGCCAGGTTGGCCTGCAGCTCCTCGAATTCCTGCCGCTGCTTGTCCAGTCGCTGGCGGTAGAGCGAGGACAGGCGCAGCTCGGCCGAGGCGGTGAGCTCGCCCTCCCCTTCCGGGGACGGCTCCGGCGCTGCTCCGCGAGACGCGGCCGCCGGCAGCGGACCCGGGCTGACCAGGGGTTCCGACCCGGCGTGGCCGTCCAGCAGCGGCGCCAGGGCCTCGCGCAACAGGGCTGCGTCGGGTTCCGTGACCTGCTGCATGAGCGTGGCCACGTTGCGGATGTAGTCACGCAGCACGGCCAGTTCCGCCAGGGTGATGGGGGGTTGCAGGCGTTGCTGGACCAGCTTGAGCTCCAGGTACAGGAGGGAATCCCGGGGCAGCTGCCGGCGCAGGGCGTTGAGCAGGGTGTGGAGGACGGCCGCGTAACCGCGGCAGACGAGGTTCTGGGTCCGCTCCGTTTCCCGCACCACGTGGGCCACCTGGCGGTAGATGACCTGCCCGGCCGCGCTGCGGCGGAGGGGTTCCAGCAGGCGCAGGACGTTGTCGGAACCCAGGCAGTCCAGGGGGGGCGGGTTCTCGTTGTCAGTCATGAGTGCGACCCAGAGGGACCATGCAAACTTGTCCGCCACTGCCGGTTCCGGAACCACCGGCCTCCGTACCGCCTGCAGGGTCCTTGACGATTCTTGTTGTTGTCGTGCGGGTCGCCGGCCCGCTGCTTCCGGCCCGGCGCTGAATCCGTGGGCGTGAATCCTGCAGCAATTCTGAATGATCCGGCGCGGGAATGGAACGCCGTCGTAAGGATTAACCCTCTCGCCGGGAAGGATTAGGAGGCTGTGGGCCAGCCAGGGAGCGGAGGGATGCCCCGCCCGCGAATCGAGCCGCGCGGGCGCTCACTGCGGCGCGGCCGAGCCGGTTCCGGCAGGTTCGGCGCGCTGAACGGGGCCCCAAGGCCCCTCTCAACCACCGCCAGGGGCTGCCCGGGATCCCGCAGAGAATCAAAAACGATGAAACCGATGGCCGGGAACGGCGGGTCGTGGCCGCCGGGAGCGGGCCACGCCCAGGGCGGCGGCCAGGAGGAGCAGGGGCAGGGTGGGATCCGGGGCGCCGGCGGGCCCCAGCGTGCAGCCGCCGGTGGGTTCAGGCCCCGGGCCGGCGGGCGCGGGGCCGGGCGCAGGTGTTGCCGGGGGCGGCTGGGCGCCGGAGTCGTAGGTGACGGTGAGGGTGAGACTGGCGGTGTTGCCGGCGGCGTCCCGCGCCGTGATGGTGATGGTGTTGGTCCCCGGCATCAGGTCCACGGCGGGGATCTGCCAGCTGGCGGTGCCGGTGGCGATGCCGCTGCCGCCGCGGTCGTTGCGCCAGGACACCTCCACCACGCCGGTGTCGTCGGTCGCGGTGCCGGCCAGGGCGAGCGGCGTGGTCGTGGTGTCATAGCTGGCGCCGCCCGTGGGACTGGTGAGGGCCAGCACGGGGGGCCGGGTGTCGCCGCCGCCGGCGGTCCCGGCCTCCACCGCGCCCAGGTCGGGACCGGATCCGGCGAAGCCGTCGTTGATGCCGGGCAGGCGGAGGCCGGCGTCCAGCGCCGGGCTGCCGGCCATGGGGGCCAGGGCGCCGTCCAGCAGGGGGGCGGCGAAGCGGCCGTTGGCCTCCTGGCCCGAGACCTGGCGGAATTCGCCGAAACTGTCCACCTTGTACTGGGTGCCGTTGCTCCACCACTGGAAGATGCCGGTGGCGGAAGGGGTGTACCACAGGTCGTAGTCGAAGCTGGGATGTGTCTGGCCGTTGTTGAGCGCGCTGGTGGCCTTGCCGCCCGCCGCGTTCCAGAACACGTTGTTGCGGTAGACGATGTTCTTGACCGGCACGTTGTGGGCACCGGGCAGCGCGTACCACAGGTTGATGAGGGTGCCGCTGTTCCGGCGCACGAAGGTGTTGTGATACAGGAAGATGTTGCGGATGGGAATGGTGTTCTGGCCGGCGGTGTTGGTCTTCACGCCGCCCTCGCCCCACTGGCCGTCGACGATGTTGCGGACGAAGAAATACGGCCCGGGCATGGACGGCGAGATGGAGATGGCGTTCTGCAGGTCCACCGCGGGGTCGGGCGCCGCCGGGTCGTCGCCCATGCGGTTGCGGAAGATGCGGGCGTTGACGCAGATGCCGTCGGCCTCGATGGCGTCGTCGCGCACCGCGGTGATGAGATTGTCATGGAAGTCCAGGTTGTGGTTGCCCCAGCCGGCGCTGCCGGCGCCGCCGGTCAGCGCCAGCACGTGCGCGGTGTTCTCGGCCAGGTTGCGGGCCGCCCTCTCGTCGCCGCACAGGGAGGCGCCGTCCACCACGCCGTAGATCCGGTTGCCGCGGTAGACCGAGCCGGGGCCGGGTTTCCCGTCCTGGACGATGCCGTAGTAGGTCTGGTTGGGACAGCGCTGGTAGCTGGCGCTGGGGCAGTTGGCGGCATCCCATTGCTCGTCGGAGATGACGTTGTTTTCGACGAGGTTGTAGGCGCTGCCCGCGGTCTCGTACACGTTGCCCCAGCCGTTGTCGTGGATGAAACTGTTGCGGATCACGCACCGGCGCGCGCCGGAAAGACGGACGCCGTAGGCCCCGCCCACCTGCGTCGGCGAGCCGCCGTTGCGGATCTCCAGGCCGTCCACGATCACGTAGGAGGAGTTGCTGATGGACAGGGCCACGCCCGTGCCCAGGGTGCCGTTGGCGCCGTCGATCACCGGCCGGTTGGCGGGATCGGCGGCGCGGATGACCAGGGGCGCGTCAGCGGTGCCGGCAAACCCGCTGATGGAGACCGGGCCGTAGGTGCCCGGCATGACCCGGATCTCGGTGCCGGGTGCGGCCGCATTCACGGCGGCCTGGAGGCTGGTGTAGTCGGCGCCGGCCGGGCCCACGGTGATCACGCCGGCCGGGGTCGGCACGGTGAAGGGCGGCAGGGTGGTGAGGACGGCGGTGCGCGGGTTGGTGCCGCTGACCCCGTCGGGATCGCTGAGGGTGATGCGCAGGTTGTAGGTGGTGCCCGGGGTCAGGCCGAACAGGGAGGTGGCCATGTTGTTGGCGTCGTAGGGCACGAAGTCGTGGACCCGGCGGTAGGCCGTATCCGCCGGCCCCTTGATCTCGAGGGTGGCGCTCTCGTTGCCGTTGGCCCCGCTCAGGGTGATGATGACGCCACCGGTCTCGTAGCCGCCGTGGGGGTACACCGCGGCGATGCCGGCGGCATGGGCGCCGGTGGCGGCCAGCAACAGGGTCAGGGCAAGCAGCATTCCTCGCATTGCGGGCTCCCGTGGCACAGGTTCGGATGGATGCGGCCCCGCGGCCGGGGACCTTCAGTGACCCCGGGGCAGTGAAAAGCATAGACGGGTACGGCGACGGGACACGGGAACCGGTCACAAACCCGATGGATTCGATGTGGCGGCGGGCCAATGTTTTCGATTCTGTGCGGTGGTTCCGCACCGGTCTGCGAAGGCGTTCCGGATCCGGGCACCGCGTGCCTTCCGGCATGCCCTTTTTCCCACTGCCGTGCCTATAATTCCCGGCACCGGCGGCTGTTGCCCCCCGGCTCGAAACGGACGTCAGGCAAGGATACGGAGGAACAAGAGGATGGTGTCACGGGAACGACAGGCACTGCTCGAGGAGGCAGTGGTGCACCTGGAGGAGGGGCGGCCGGGCGAGGCGCTGGTGGCGCTGCGCCAGTTGCAGGCCGGCCTGGCCAAGGGCGGGACGGACTACAACCGCGTCCGTTCCTATTACGGCTACACCCTGGTATGCCTGGGGGAGCAGACCGAGGGCCTGGCGGTGTGCCGGGATGCGGCCGACTCCGAACTCAACGATCCGGTGGTGTTCTACAACCTGGCCCGCGCCGCCCTGCACTGCGGCCAACGGCGCCTGGCCCTGCATGCCATCGGGCTGGGCCGGGTGGCGGGCCCCGGGTTTGCCGAGCTGGAGCGGCTGCGCCGGCGCATGGGGGTGCGGCGCCAGCCGGTGCTGCGGTTCCTGTCGCGGGACAATCCCCTCAACATCATCCTCGGCCGCATGCGCCACCGCCGCCTGGCCCCGGCGCGCATGTGATGCCGGAGGTCAGAGGCCAGATCTCAGATGTCAGATCTCAGGCTGCGATCGCCGCGGAGGGGAGCAATCGTGTCATGAATCGGTCCCGCAGGGCGGCACCGCGCCGCACCCGAACAAACAACCCGTAGGAGCGCCGCCCTCGGCGCGAACCCAGAACGCGGCGGCCGTCCCTTCCTACGGGCTGTGCTCAAGCCGACCTGCGTTCGGAGGACGGGGGACAGAAGACAGAAGACAGAAGACAGAAAGGGTGCCTCGGCCGAAATGGATTCGTCCTTTGCGTTCCTTGGTGCCCTTGCGTTGACATTCAGCCCTGCAGGTCTGTCCTCCGTCTTCCGTCCTCTGTCTTCTGCAGGCGGCACCGTGCCCTGCGCAGACTCCTTGTCCCAGCCGCCGGTCCCCGGCCGCCGGCACCCGTGTGTCCGTCAGGCCCGCCTGCGGCGGCGGCCCGGGCCCTTGATGCCCAGCAGCGGGCGCAGGAAGCGCCCGGTGTGGGAGGCCTCCACCCGGGCCACGTCCTCGGGGGTGCCGGTGGTGACCACGGTCCCGCCCTTGTCGCCGCCCTCGGGGCCCATGTCGATGATCCAGTCGGCGGTCTTGATCACGTCCAGGTTGTGCTCGATGACCACCACCGTGTTGCCGTGGTCGCGCAGGCGGTGGAGCACGCCCAGCAGCTGCTCGATGTCGTGGAAGTGGAGACCGGTGGTGGGCTCGTCCAGGATGTAGAGGGTGTTGCCGGTGTCGCGCTTGGATAGCTCGCGCGAGAGCTTGACCCGCTGGGCCTCGCCGCCCGACAGGGTGGTGGCGTTCTGGCCCAGCTTGATGTAGGACAGACCCACGTCCATGAGGGTCTGCAGCTTGCGCCGGACCACGGGGATGGCGTCGAAGAACGCCAGCGCGTCCTCCACCGTCATCTCCAGCACTTCGTGGATGTTCATGCCCTTGTAGCGGATCTCGAGGGTCTCGCGGTTGTAGCGCCGGCCCTTGCACACGTCGCAGGGCACGTAGATGTCGGGCAGGAAGTGCATCTCCACCTTGATCACGCCGTCGCCCTGGCAGGCCTCGCAGCGGCCGCCCTTGACGTTGAAGGAAAAGCGGCCGGGGGCGTAGCCCCGGGCGCGGGCCTCGGGGGTGGCGGCGAACAGCTCGCGGATGGGCGTGAACAGGCCGGTGTAGGTGGCGGGGTTGGAGCGCGGGGTGCGGCCGATGGGGCTCTGGTCGATGTCCACCACCTTGTCGCAGTGCTCCAGTCCCAGCACCTCCTCCACCGGCGCCGGCTCGGTGGCGGCACCGTTGAGCTTCCACGCCGCGTGGCGGTACAGGGTGTCGTTGATGAGGGTGGACTTGCCGGAGCCGGACACGCCGGTGACGCAGGTCATGAGCCCCACCGGGATCTCCACCGTCACGTGCTTGAGGTTGTTGCCGCTGGCCCCGCGCAGGACGATGGCCCGGGCCGGGTCCCGCGGCACCCGCGCCGCCGGCACCGCGATGGACTTGCGCCCGGCCAGGTACTGGCCGGTGAGCGAGGCGGGGTCGGCCATGACCTCCTCGGGCGTGCCCTGGGCCACCACCCGCCCGCCGTGAACCCCGGCGCCGGGTCCCATGTCCACCACGTGGTCGGCGCTGCGGATGGCCTCCTCGTCGTGCTCCACCACGATGACGGTGTTGCCCAGGTCGCGCAGGTAGGTCAGGGTGTTGAGCAGGCGCTGGTTGTCGCGCTGGTGCAGGCCGATGGACGGCTCGTCGAGGATGTACATGACGCCCACCAGTCCGGCCCCGATCTGGCTCGCCAGGCGGATGCGCTGGGCCTCGCCGCCGGACAGGGTGTCGGCGCTGCGATCGAGGGTCAGGTAGTCCAGGCCCACGTTGACCAGGAAGTCCAGGCGCTGGGCGATCTCCTTGACGATCCTGGCCGCGATCTCGCCGCGGCGGCCGGGCAGCTCCAGCCGGGCGAAGAACTCGCGCGCGTGGTCCACCGCCATGGCGGTGACCTCGGGCAGCGAGCGGTCCCCGATGTAGACGTGGCGGGCGGCGGTGTTGAGACGGGCGCCGTGACATTCCGGGCACGGCTGGTGGCTCAGGTACCGGGCCAGCTCCTCGCGCACCACGTTGGACTCGGTCTCGCGGAAGCGCCGCTCCATGTTGGGGATGATGCCCTCGAAGGGCATGACCCGGGTGCTGTGGCGGCCGCGTTCGCTGTAATAGGTGAACTCGATGGCCTCGTCGCCGCTGCCGTAGAGGATGACGTGGCGGATGTCCTCGGGCAGCTCGCCGAAGGGGGTGTCGATGTCGAAACCGTAGTGCCGGGCCAGGGCAGCCAGCATCTGGAAGTAGTAGGCGTTGCGCCGGTCCCAGCCGCGAATGGCGCCGGCGGCCAGGGACAGCTCCGGGTGCGCCGCCACCCGCTCGGGATCGAAGAACTGCTGCACCCCGAGCCCGTCGCAGGCCGGGCAGGCCCCGGCCGGGTTGTTGAAGGAGAACAGCCGCGGCTCCAGCTCGGGCAGGGCGTAGCCGCAGCGGGGGCAGGCGTAGCGGGCGGAGAACACCAGGTCCGCCTCCCCGCCGTCCATGAACGCCACCACCGCCAGGCCGTCGGACAGGCGCAGCGCCGTCTCCAGCGAGTCGGCCAGCCGGGTCTGGATGTCGGGCCGGACCTTGAGGCGGTCCACCACGGCCTCGATGGTGTGCTTGCGCCGCAGGTCCAGCCGGGGCGGGTCGTCCAGGTCCACCACCTCGCCGTCGATGCGGGCGCGCACGAAGCCCTCGGCCCGCAGGCGCTCCAGCACCTGCTCGTGCTCGCCCTTGCGGTCGCTCACCACCGGGGCCAGCAGCATGAGCCGGGTGCCCTCGGGCAGGGCCAGGATCCGGTCCACCATCTGGCTCACCGTGCTGGCGTCCAGGACCTCGCCGTGCCGGGGGCAGCGCGGCTCGCCGGCGCGGGCGAACAGCAGGCGCAGGTAGTCGTAGATCTCGGTGATGGTGCCCACGGTGGAGCGCGGGTTGTGCGAGGTGGACTTCTGCTCGATGGAGATGGCCGGCGACAGCCCCTCGATGTGGTCCACGTCCGGCTTCTCCATCATGGACAGGAACTGGCGGGCGTAGGCCGACAGCGATTCCACGTAGCGGCGCTGGCCCTCGGCATAGATGGTGTCGAAGGCGAGCGAGGACTTGCCCGAGCCCGACAGGCCGGTGATGACGATGAGCCGGTCGCGGGGCAGATCGAGGTCGATGTTCTGGAGGTTGTGGGTGCGGGCACCCCGGATGCGTATGGTATCCACGTGCGTTCCCGGCAGGTATGGCAACCTGCTAATATACGCCGTTTCCGCTGCGCGGGGCAAAGCGTCCCGTGCCAGGTAGTCCGAATCACCGACGTCATGAGCAGCAGTGCCCACCAGGCCGGCGGCGGCCCCGCCGACTCCGCCCTGACCCCCGGGGAACGGCGCACCGCGCTGGCCCTGGCCGGGATCGTGGGCGTGCGCATGCTGGGGCTGTTTCTCATCCTGCCCGTGTTCTCGGTCTACGCGGTGGCGCTGGAGGGGGCCACCCTGCCCCTCATCGGCCTGGCCCTGGGCATCTACGGCCTGACCCAGGCGCTGTTCCAGGTCCCCTTCGGCCTGCTCTCGGATCGCGTTGGACGCAAGCCGGTGATCGTGGCTGGGCTGCTGCTGTTCGCGGCCGGCAGCGTGGTGGCGGCCCTGGCCGAGACCATCTGGGGCGTGGTGGCGGGCCGGGTGCTGCAGGGCAGCGGGGCGGTGGCCGCCGTGGTCATGGCCCTGGCGGCGGACCTCAGCCGCGAGGAGCACCGCACCAAGGTCATGGCCACCATCGGCGTGGGCATCGGCCTGGCCTTCATGACGGCCATGGTGGCGGGGCCGGTGCTGGGCCGGCTGGGGGGGCTGGCCGGCATCTTCTGGATCACCGCCGGGCTGGCCCTGGCCGCGCTGGTGCTGCTGCTGGCCGTGGTGCCCACCCCGGCGCGCCAGGCCGTCCACCGCGACGCCGAGACGGTGCCGGCCCAGCTGGGCGGGGTGCTGCGGGATGCCCAGTTGTGGCGTCTCAACGCCGGCGTGTTCACGCTGCACCTGGTGCTCACCGCCAGCTTCCTGGTGGTGCCGCGGATCCTGCATCACGACCTGGGCGTGAGCGAAACCGGCCAGTCCCTGCTCTACCTGGGCGTGTTCGCGGCCTCGGTGGTGCTCATGGTGCCCTTCATCATTCTCGGGGAGCGGCACCGGCGGCTGAAGGAGGTCATGGCCGGGGCAGTGGTGGTGCTGGGGCTGGCCCTGCTGGGGCTGGCCGGCCTGGACGCGCCGGGCCTGTGGCCCCTGGCGGCGCTGATGGTGGCCTTTTTCGCCGCCTTCAACCTGGTGGAGGCGCTGCTGCCGTCGCTGGTGGCCAAGATCGCCCCGCCGGCGGCCAAGGGGACCGCCATGGGGGTGTTCTCCACCTGCCAGTTCCTGGGCGCCTTTGCCGGCGGCGCCGCCGGGGGGCGCCTGCTGGAGGCCTGGGGCCCGGGCGGGGTGTTCGCCGGGGGCGCCGCGGTGACGGTCCTGTGGCTGCTGCTGGTGCTCACCATGCGCCGGCCCGCCTACCTCTCCAGCCAGGTGGTGCGCCTGGCGCCGCTGCCGGCGTCGGAGGCCCCGGCGGTGGCGGCGCGCCTGCAGGCGGTGGCGGGGGTGGCGGAGGCGGTGGTGGTGCCGGAGGAGGGCGTGGCCTACCTC
This sequence comes from Chromatiales bacterium, assembly GCA_026990045.1. Taxonomy (GTDB): domain Bacteria; phylum Pseudomonadota; class Gammaproteobacteria; order CAMYNG01; family CAMYNG01; genus JALUTW01. The sequence goes on from JALSIK010000065.1 coordinate 23,402, forward strand.
AAGGTGGACCGCGCCCGCCTGGAGCCGGCCCGGCTGGAGGCCCTGGTGCGGGAGCTGGCCGCCGGGGTCACGGTATCCGCCTGAAAGGCGGGCGGATTTTCATCGCCCTTCGCGGTCTCCGGCGGCTGTGGTAAGGTGGCGGGCGGGCGCCTTCGCCCATCCCTTATCACGCGGGCGCGCAGGCCCGCCGGCACCTGACGACGGAGACGAGACTATGGCGAGGGGAGTGAACAAGGTCATCCTGATCGGCAACCTGGGCCAGGATCCGGAGGTCCGGTACATGCCCAACGGGGGTGCGGTGGCCAACGTCACCATTGCCACCACCGAGACCTGGAAGGACAAGAACACCGGCGAGCCCCAGGAGCGCACCGAGTGGCACCGGGTGGTGTTCTACCGCCGCCTGGCGGAGATCGCAGGCGAATACCTGAAAAAGGGCTCCAAGGTCTACGTGGAGGGCCGCCTGCAGACCCGCAAGTGGCAGGACCGGGACGGCAACGACCGCTACACCACCGAGATCATCGCCAACGAGATGCAGATGCTGGACTCCCGCGGCGGCGGCGGGAACTTCGGCGGCGGCAGCGGCGGCGGCCAGAAGCAGGCCCCGGCCGCGGAGCCCGCGCCGGCCGGTGCCGGGGAGTTCGACGACGACATCCCGTTCTGAGTCCGGGCACCGGGCGGGTGAAAACGGCGGCCTGCGGCCGCCGTTTTTCGTTGTCCTTCAGGAAGGGGACCGCCCTTCCCTCGCCGCCGGCGGGGCAGTGGTGTCGCCCGGAGCGTCCCCGCTCCGGCTTCCCGATTTGCCGGGTTTTTCGCCCGCGGCGGGCCGCGGCTCGGACAAGGTGTCCAGGAGCCGCACCAGGGAGAACCGGGCCCGGGCCAGCTGCCGCTCCAGGACCTGGCGCCGGCGGTCGAGCTCGGCCAGGACCAGGTTCTGGATGTATTGTTCCTGGGCCGAGATGGCGCGGTCGAGCCGGGGTCGCAGGCCCTGCACGCGGGCCTGGAGGCCGGCGAAGCGCTCGTCGAAGCCGGTGAAGGTCGCGCTGGCCCCGTCCCGGGCCCGGGTCAGGCGGGCCCGGGCCGCCTGCACGCGGGCCAGCTCGGTGTCCAGTTCCGCGATGGATGTCTTCAGGGCCCACAGCCGGGGGACGAAGTCCCGCAGCACGGCCCACCGGATCTGCCCGCGCGCCGCCTGCAGGCGCCGCCGCAGCCGCTGGTGGTCGGAGCCCGACGGGCCCAGGCGGTCGAGGCGGGCCAGGAGACCCTCGATGCGGGCCAGCAGGGCCGCCTCGCCGGCCGTGGCCAGGGCCAGGTCCTCGTCCATCCCGGCGTCCTCCAGGGCGGCCAGGCGCGCCCGCAGGACCTGGTGGCGGCGTTCCAGGGCCGCCACCCGGCGGTCGAAGCCGCGGTTGTCCACGGCCTCGCGGGTGGTGCCGTAGGCCTGCTGCCGGGTGTCCACCGCGGTGATGAAGGCGGGCAGGCGCTCGGCCCAGCGCCGCTGCACGTAGTCCAGGAACAGCAGGGTGCGGTAGTCGGCGAAGGCCTGCTGGAAGGCCCGGCTGCCCAGGAGCTGGACCAGGTAGGGCGCCGCGTCCACCTCGGGCAGGGCCTCCAGGCGCCACGGGGCGTCGGTGTCCTCGTTCACCACCGCCGGCCGCAGCACGCGCAGGAACTCCCCCGAGCGGGTGCGGCGGGCCACGTCCAGCAGGTCGGCGCGGGCCTGTTCCAGCGCGGCGACGGCCTGTTCGTAGTGCTGCACCGCCAGGGGCAGCCGGTCCATGCGTTCCAGCACGTGGGGAATGGCCACCAGGCCTTCCTGCACGCTGGGGTCGATGGCATGGCGCCGGCGCAGCTCCAGCCAGGGCACCAGGGCCTGCTGGTAGTCGCCCTCCACCGCGTGGGCCCAGCCCAACCCCAGCAGGGCCTGGTTGGCGAAGGGACCGTTGAGGCGGATGCGGCTGAAGTGTTCCACCGCCCCGCCGTGGCGGCCGCGGGAGAAAAAGGCGTAGCCCAGGGCCAGGCGGGCCCGGTCGGCCAGCGCTTTGGCCTCCTCGGGCGCTCCGGCGGGCCGTTGGGCCACGGCTTCCAGCAGGCCGGCGGCCTCGTCCAGGCGGCCGGCGCGGATGAGGGCGATGCCCGTGTTGTAGCGGGCGTAGCGGCCCCAGATGGAATCGTCGGGAAACCCGTCCAGGACGGCCACCGCGTCCGCCAGGCGGTCCTGGGCCAGCCGGACCTCCACCAGCAGGGCCAGGCGTTCGCCCTCGCGTTCCCGCGGCAGGGTGTCCTCGATGCGGGTCAGCGCCGCCTCGGCCCCGGCCAGGTCGCCCTGGAGCCAGGCCAGCCGGGCCTGGTAGTAGTGGGCGATGTCCCGGGTCTCGCGGGGGCGGTCGGCGGCGGTGAGCGGAGCGAGGGTCTCGGCGGCCAGCGGGTAGAGACCGTAGTTCAGTGCCAGCCCGGCCAGGAGCAGCTCGGGCTGGTCGCCGGCGTGTGCCAGGGGCCGCTCGCGGCGGGCCACCAGCAGGTCGGCCAGGGCGGAGAAGTGCTTGTCCTGGTAGAGATGAAAGAGCACCTCGCGGTAGCGCAGGCCGTCCACCGCCCGGGCGACCTGCCGCTGGCGCTCCGGGTCGGCGTCGCCAACGGCCGCGGACGCGCCGCCCAGCGTGCAGGCCAGCCCCACCACCAGGGCCAGGCCCGGCCGGCATGCCGCTGCGGCCCGGAGCAAGGCCACGGCTACTCCCAGACCTCCACGTCCATCTCCGGCAGCCGCCGGCTGCGGAGGTTGGCGATCTTCAGCTCGGCGAAGGCCGGCCGGGTGCCCTTTTCGAACTTGCGGGTGACGCCGCGGCGGTAGTCGCGGCCCTTGTCGTCGGTTCCCAGGAAATAGGCCGTCAGCTCGTGGAGCCCCGGGGCGATGCTGGAGACGTAGAGGCGGTGCTTGCCGCCGCGCTGGAGGGCGTGGAGTTCGCGCTCGGAGTACAGGTGGTGGGCCACCACCTTGTCGTCCAGGCGCAGTTCCACCGCCCGCAGGTCGAACCTGGCCGGCATGTCCAGCGACACGAACACGGTGAAGCGGGTGCTGGCGGGGAACAGGAAGGCCGTTTCCGCCGCCGTGAGCTCGGCGTGCATCTCCAGCACGTCGTGGCGCAGGGCCCGGATCTCGGCCTCCAGGCCGGAAGTGGCCGGCTGCTCCGTGCCGGACGGAGCAACCGCCCCTCCCGCGCCGGCGGCGGGGGGGGAGGGCGCCGCCCCGGGGCCGGCCGCCGCCACCGGCAGCGCCGCGGCCAGTATCAGCAGGAGCATGGCAGGATATCGCATGACGGATCCCCGTTGTGTGTCAGTAGAACAGGCTGAAGAAGGCCTGGAACACGTTGGCCCGGAAGCTGTACGGCTCGCCCGTGGCATAGTTGGTGAAATCCTTGTAGTTGAACAGGAAGCGGTTGTAGGCGAAGCTCAACCGCCCCCCCTTGAACGTCGCCGTGGGGCGTTCGAACAGCGTCCAGCTGATCTTGAAGCCCACGGAGACGCTGCTGAAGGTGCTCAGCTCCTTGTCGCGGGCCATGTACCGGACCACGGCCGGAAAATCGTCGGCATAGAACGTGGCCTTGTTCTGGGTGTAGAAGCGGATGCGGTACTCCCCGATGACATCTTCACTGTAATACTGGGCCAGGCCCAGCTCCAGGGTGTGGGCCGCGATGCCCCAGTCGTCCGTGTAGTAGCGGTAGTCGTAGCGCAGGGAGGCCCGGTTGTCCAGGTACTGGAGCGCACGGATGGCAAGGGCCTGGCTGGCCCGGCTGTCGGGATAGGACTCCGGCCGCGCGAATGCCCCGTTGATGCGCACCACCCGGTAGGGGTTGTTGAGAAACCCCTCGGCCGAGATCACCTCGTAGTCCACGTTGAGCAGCCACTTTTTAGTCAGCACCTGGGACAGGCCCAGCCGGTATTTCCAGCGGTCGATTTCCTTGCGGAACGATTTCTGGGTCGCCTTGCTCACCTCGTCAGCGCCGAACGAAACCCCCATGCTCAGTACGGTCATGCCGGCCAGCATCTCGTGGGAGGCGCCGAGGCTCACGGTGTTGGCGTTGTAATCGTTCTCCGTGCTCGTGGAGTAGCTGGCACTGAGGATGGTGGCGTCGCCGTGGAGATAGTCCACGCCCACTCCCACCTCGGTGCGTTCCTCGCGGTAGCGGGAGGCGTTGGCCTCCACGTCGATGGAGGCGCTGGAGATGTTGTCCACGTAATAGTGGCCGTAGTAGGACAGGGCCTTGCCGTCACCCTTGCGTACCAGGACGGCCGGGCCCGAGATGCGCACGCCCCCGCCCTCGTAGTAGTGGTAGAGCATGTCGGCGCGATCCTCGGGCAGGATGGCACCCTGCGCCGCCGCCGCCCACAGCAGCAGGCCGGCCGCCGCCACCCGGCCGTAACGGAAAGGTCGGCGCCTGGACGGGATCGCGGGGTTCAAACCGCCAGCTTCCTGTTCCGGGGCTGCATCGGGGGTCAATTACAGCCGCAACCGCCGCCGGAGCCCACGCCGCCGCCCTGGGCCGCCTCGCGCGTCTCGTACACGTGCAGCAGGTAGGTGTCCGAGAAGGGATCGCGCGAAAACAGCATGATGGGATCGGCCAGGTACTCCCGCTCGTAGGGCATCACCCATGGTTCGGTGGCACAGCCGCCCAGGGCCGGCAGCACCAGGGCCAGGGCGGCGACACGCGTCATTGCCGGCATCCCGTTCTCCTCCCTCTATTTCCGGGCCACCAGCCGGCGGACCTGCTTGTCGTATTCTTTTTCGTAGCCCGGCTTGTAGCCCAGGTGGACGTACCTCACCTGGCCCGAGCGGTTCAGGATCACCGTCGATGGCATGGCCCGGAGCTTGTACAGCTTGCCCGTCTTCTGCGCGGGATCGAACAGCACCGGGAAGGCGACCTTGAATTCGTCGGCCATGCTGCGCGCCGCGGCCGGGTCGTTGTCCAGGTTGACTCCCAGCAGCACGAAGCCCTTGTCCTTGTATTTCTTGTACAGCGCGTTGAGATGCGGCAGCTCCTGGCGGCAGGGAGCGCACCAGGTGGCCCAGAAGTTGATCATCACCACCTTGCCCCGGAAATCGGCCAGGCGCAGGTTCTGGCCCGAGCGGGCCTTGAGCGTGAAATCGGGGGCCGTGTCCCCCTTCTTCACCGCCTGGGCCGCGGACAGGGGCATGAACGCCAGGACGGCGGTCAGTACGGTGAGAGAGAAAAGATGCGTCTTCTTCATCGCTGCTGCTCCTTTTCGATGTCCAGTCCGCTGCTCCCGCTGCCCGGGAACCGTCAAAAGAAATACGAGGCCCCGATGGTC
>JALSIK010000066.1 GCA_026990045.1 Chromatiales bacterium
GGCCGGATTCTTCCACGGTCAGCCGCCCCGGGCGGCGCCCGGGCGGGAGCGGGTGCTCGTGACCCTCACCGAACTGCGCTACATCGTCGCCGTGGCCCGCGAGCGCCACTTCGGCCGGGCGGCGGCGGCCTGCCACGTGAGCCAGCCCACCCTCAGCGTCGCGGTGAAGAAGCTGGAGGAGGAGCTGGGGGTGGTCCTGTTCGAGCGCGGCCCGCACGAGGTGCGGCCCACGCCGGCGGGCGAGGCCGTCGTGGCCCAGGCCCAGCGGGTGCTGGAGGAGGTGGAGCAGGTGCGCCGGCTCGCGGAGAGCGGCCGCGATCCCCTCCACGGGCCGCTGCGCCTGGGGCTCATCTACACCATCGGCCCCTATCTCCTGCCCGGCCTCATTCCCGTCCTGCACGAGGCGGCCCCGCACATGCCCCTGCTCATCGACGAGGACTACACCGCGCGGCTGGCGGAGAAGCTGCGCACCGGGGCGCTGGATGCCATCGTGGTGGCCCTGCCCTTCGACGAGCCGGGGGTCGTCACCCTGCCCCTGTACCAGGAGCCCTTCGTGGTGCTGGTGCCGGCGGGCCACCCGTGGCACGACCGCGAGGCCATCGACCCGGCGGAGCTGGCGGGCGAGCCGGTGCTGCTGCTGGGGCCGGGCCACTGCTTCCGCGACCAGGTGCTGGCGGCCTGCCCCGGCTGCGCGGCGGCGGTGGAGGCGGAAGGATCCCTGGCCCGGAGCCTGGAGGGCGGCTCCCTGGAGACCATCCGCCACATGGTGGCCTCGGGGCTGGGAATCACCGTGCTGCCCTGCACCGCGGCCGGGACCGGGCGCTACGCCCAGCGCCTGGTGGCGGTGCGCCGCTTCACCGAGCCGGCGCCGCGGCGCACGGTGGCCCTGGCCTGGCGGGCCAGCTTTCCCCGCCCGCAGGCCATCGAAGCCCTGCGCCGGGCCGTGGCCGCCAGCGGCCTCACCTGCGTCGAGCCGGTGGACCGGGCCTGAGGCGTCGACGGCCGGCCAATGGGCGGGGCGTATGATAGTTATTAGCTATCAATATCGTCGATATATTCAATTGGATTAATAATCCTCCGGCCCCTATTCTGTCCGCCAGTGAAACGACGCACAGACCGGAGGACCCAGACCGTGAAAGACATGCAACCCGAATCGGTGACCATCAAGAACATCGAGGCCGCCTTCGCCGGCGAGTCCATGGCCCACATCAAGTACCTGTACTTCGCCCGTATCTGCCGCGCCCACGGCGACGAGGAGAGCGCCCGGGTGTTCGAGGAGACCGCGGCCCAGGAGGTGCAGCACGCCTTCGGCCACCTGGACCTGCTCTACCCGCCGGGCAGCATGGACCCGGCCCGCTGCCTGGAGATGGCCATCGAGGGCGAGACCTACGAGTACACCGAGATGTACCCCGAGTTCCGCCACGCGGCGGTGGCCGAGGGCAACGAGGCGGCGGTGCGGGAGATCGACGAGCAGATCGCCGAGTCCCGCGAGCACGCCGAGCAGTTCAAGGCCACGCTGGAAAAGGCCGCCAAGCGTTTTGCCGCCCTGGCCCGGGTGGAGGAGCGCCACGCCAACCACTACCGGGAGACGCTGGAACGCATCACCGGCGGGAACGCGGCCTGAGGCCGACGGAACGTGAACCGGAAATCAGAGGAGAACGAGATGAGCAGTGAGTACAGGAAATGGCAGTGCATCGTGTGCGGATTCATCTACGACGAGGCCGCCGGCCTGCCCGAGGACGGCATCGCGCCCGGGACCCGCTGGGAGGACATCCCCGAGGACTGGGCCTGCCCCGAGTGCGGGGTGGCCAAGGCCGACTTCGAGATGGTGGAGATCACGGCCTGAGGCCGGGCCCCGGCGGGATCTCCCCGCCGGGGCGCCCGCCTGCGGGCCCTTGTGCACTCCTATATAGTATCCTATATAGTACAGTATATAGTATGCTATATAGTGTACTATATAGGATGCTATATAGGACCCCGCATGGGAAGGCGACGAGACGTTCGCCCGTGCCGGCTCGCGGCGGCACGGGCCCTGGAGGTACAGTGTCATGAGCGAACATTCCGGCGGCAATGAACCGGTGGTCATCGTCGGCGCCGGCCTGGCCGGCTACACCACGGCGCGCGAGCTGCGCAAGCACGACCGCGCGCGGCCCCTGGTCATCGTCACCGCCGACGACGGGGCGTTCTATTCCAAGCCCATGCTCTCCAACGCCCTGGCCCAGCACAAGGCACCGGCCGACCTGGCCCTGAAGGACGCCGCGGGGATGGCCGCCGAGCTCGACGCCGAGATCCTGACCCGCACGCGGGTCGCCGCCATCGACCCCGCCGCGCGCACGGTGACCACCGGCGGCGGGCGCACCCTGTCTTACGGCGACCTGGTGCTGGCCACCGGTGCCGTGCCCGTCCGCGTGCCGCTGGAAGGCGACGCCGCCGGGGCCGTCATCTCGGTCAACCACCTGGACGACTACGCCCGCTTCCGCGACGCCCTGCCCGACGGCGGCACCGTGCTCATCATGGGCCCCGGGCTCATCGGCTGCGAGTTCGCCAACGACCTGGCGGCCGCCGGCCACCCGGTGCACGTGGTGGGACCGGCGCCCCACCCGCTGGACCGGTTGCTGCCCGAGCCCGCCGCGCGGCGGCTGCAGCAGGCGCTGGCGGAGCTGGGCGTGACCTGGCACCTGGGCACCACGGTGGCGGCGGTGGAGCGGGGCGGCGGGACGTTGCGCGCCCGCCTGGCCGACGGCACCGGGGTGGACGCCCACGTGGTCCTGTCGGCCGTGGGGCTCGCCCCCGACACCCGGCTGGCCGCCGCGGCCGGGCTCACCGTCAACCGGGGCATCGTGGTGGACCGCCACCTGCGCACCTCCGGGGCCCATGTCTGGGCCCTGGGCGACTGCGCCGAGGTGGAGGGGCTGGTGCTGCCCTTCGTCATGCCCCTCATGGCCTGCGCCCGGGCCCTGGGCGCCACCCTCGGCGGCACGCCCACCGCGGTGCGCTACCCGCCCATGCCGGTGACGGTGAAGACCCCGGCCTGTCCCGTGGTGGTGTGCCCGCCGGTGCCGCCGGTGGAAGGTGCCTGGGAGGTGGACGAGGGCGGCGACGGCGTGCGCGGCCTCTACCGCGACGGGCAGGGGCACCTGCGCGGCTTCGCCCTCACCGGAGGCCGGGTCCGCGAGAAGCAGGCGCTGGTCAAGGACATCCCGCCGTGGTTGGACGGGCAAGCTGCCTCAGACGGGTAGGGTGCGTTCGCCGCGCGAACGCACCAGGTGGAACGGTGCGACGGCTTCGCCGTCACACCCTACATTCGGGGGACGGAAGACAGAAGACGGACGACGGAAAGGCCGCCTCGGCCGAAATGGATTCGTCCTTGGCGGTCCTTGGTGGCCTTGCGTTGAATACAGCCCCGTAGGGCGGCACCGCGCAGCGATGCCGCCGGAGAGACCGCCCGGGTGCCGGCTTTCGCCGGTCACGGCCAGTCCTGATAGTACTGGTGGTATTGCAGGACCTTGCGCACGTAGCGCCGGGTCTCGCGGTAGGGCGGGATGCCGGCGTAGCGGTCCACCGCCTCCTCGCCGGCGTTGTAGGCGGCGAGCACGAACAGCAGGTTGCCCGAGTAGCGCTCCATGAGGTCGCGCAGGTAGCGCACGCCGGCGTCCACGTTCTGGCGCGGATCGTGGAGATCGGTCACCCCGTAGCGGCGGGCGGTCGCGGGCATGAGCTGCATGAGGCCGCCGGCCCCCTTGTGGGACACGGCCCGGGGATTGAAGAAGGACTCGGCGTGGATCACCGCCATCACCAGGGCCGGGTCCACCCGGTAGCGCGAGGCGGTCTCGTGGATGAGGCTGTCGAAGCGCAGCAGGTTGACTGCCGGCGCCAGCCAGCGCTGCTGGCTCTGGGCCTGGACCGGCTGCACCAGGGTACCGAGCCACAGCATCAGGCCCAGGCAGGCGGCGGCAGGTAGTGTGACGGAGTTCACATTCATTGCTGTTATTATCGTCACCTTCCCGGAGACGTTGAGGGCATTGTATCGGCCCCCGGGCCGCGCGCAAGGCGGGGCCATCGGTTGCAGCGGTTTTCCGCCGCCGCCAGGCCGGCCCGGCGCGCGCGCCGGCGTTCCGCGGGTATCATGCCGCGGCGGCAACGACAGGAGTGATCCATGCGCGGACTGAAAACGGCCCTCATGGCGGCGGCGGTGCTGGCGGTGGTCCTGGCCCTGGGCGGGTTCTTCCTGCCGTCGCGGGTGGCGGTGGTCCGCGACACCGTGATCCAGGCGCCCCCGGGGAAAGTGTTTTCCTGGATCGAGGATCTCCACCGCTATCGCCGGTGGCAGCCGTGGACGGAGCTGGACCCGGAGACCCGGTTCGAGTTCAAGGGCCCCGCGGCGGGGACGGGGGCGAAGATGTACTGGATCAGCGAACACCCGGGCGTGGGCACGGGCAGCGTGGAGATCACCGAGGCCGTCGCGCCCCGGCGCGTGGTGCTGGCGGTGGATTACGGCGACACCGGCCGGGCGGTGCAGACGCTGGAGCTGGCGCCGGTGGCGGAGGGCACCCGCGTGCGCTGGCGCTTCGAGATGGACGTGGAGCGGGACCTGGTGGCGCGCTACCTGGGGCTGTTGTTCGACCGCTGGCTGGGGGCCGAGTACGAGAAGGGCCTGGCGCGGCTCAAGGCGCTGGTGGAGGGAGAGTCCTGAACATGTATTTCCATGGTGGCCTGCGGGTTGAAATATTAGAAATCACTAATATACTGGCGGGAAAACCAACCAGGGAGCACAGGAATGTACACGAACATCAAGGAAATCGACGCCGCCGAGCTGGCCCGCTGGCTGGAGGACGAGTCGCGCCCGGTGCGGGTGGTGGACGTGCGGGAGATGCATGAGATTCACCGGGGCACGGTGCCCGGCGCCGAGCCCATGCCCCTGGCCACGGTGCCCCTGCGCCTGGCCGAACTCCACGGGGACACCCCGCTGGTGCTGGTGTGTCGCAGCGGGGCCCGCTCGGCCCAGGCCTGCATGTTCCTCCAGCAGCAGGGCATGGACAACGTCTACAACCTGCGCGGGGGCATCGTCGGCTGGGCGCAGAGCGGCCTGCCGGTCTCCCTGCCCGAGGCGGTCTGACAGGATGTTGAAAAAGGCCGTCCTGGCCTTTTTCAACGCGCCGAACCCGGCGCAGGTCCGGGTTCGGCTACGCCGAATCAAGCGTTGACACGCTTGATTCGGCGGCGGG
>JALSIK010000067.1 GCA_026990045.1 Chromatiales bacterium
CTTCCCCGGCACTCCCTTACAGTCCCCGGCAGCCAGCAGCTAGCGGCCAGCACCCGCTTCCCCGAAACTCTCGTCCCCGGCACGGTCCAATGATGCAGGTTGGCTGCCCATGGGCCATGGGCTATGCTGGACGGCATGAAACGGGCGATGGCATGGAGCCTGCTGCTGGTGCTGGCCGCCGGGCCGGCGGCGGCGGCGAAGAAGGTCTACCGCACGGTGGGACCGGACGGCGTGGTGGAGTTCACCGACCGGCCGCCGGACGAAAACGCGGTGGAGGTGGAGGTGCCGCCGCCCAACACCTACACGCCGCCGCCGGTGCCGGCGCGGGAGCCGGCCGGCGCGGGCGCGGCTCCCGCCGGCTTCCGTTACCGCCGCCTGGCCATTGCGGCCCCGCGCCCGGACCAGATGTTCGCGGACAACACCGGCAACGTCACCGTGCGGGTGGAGGTGGAGCCGCCGCTGGAGACCCGCCTCGGCCACCGCCTGGAGGTGCTGGTGGACGGGACGCCGCGGGGTGGCGGGCCGGTCCTGGAGCTGACCAATCTCCCGCGGGGGGAGCACACGGTCCAGGCCCGGGTGGTGGATGGCACCGGCCGCGTGCTGCGGCAGACCCCGGTGGTGCGGTTCCACGTCGCCCGCGTCAGCGAGCTGGGGCCCGACGTGGGCCTGCCCCAGCAGGCCCAGCCCCAGCCGGGTTCCGGAGGGCTGGTGCCGGGCCAGGTGCCTGCGGGCGCCCAGCCCGCCGGGCCCGTGGTACCGGGCCAGGTCCCCCCGCAGAGCGTTCCCCCCGTTCCTCCCGTTCCCTGAGGCGCCTTGACCGGCGGCCCCTGTTGCACCAGACTGGTGCACAAAGGGCGGCCAGGAGCCCTGCGCTGGTGCATACCGGAGCGGGGCAGATCCGGTGTGTTTCGGGGCCGCCCCCGTGATTTCATTGATTATCAAGCCATTAATCCCCCATCCCCGGCCGGGGCCGGCGGCGGCACCGGTGGCCGGGGTTGGTCTGAACCTTGCACATCCCCCGGCTAAATGCTGGCCCCCACCATGACCCAGGACGATCCCTTCTACCGCCGGGTGTTGGACAACCTCACCTTCACCGCCCTGGTGTTCGACGCCTCCCTGTGCCTGAGTTATGTCAACTCCGCGGGGGAACGCCTCCTGGGGGCCAGCGCCCGCCAGCTCCTGGGCCGCCCGGTGGACGACCTGTTCCCGGGCAGCGGCGGGGTGCGCCAGCTCCTGGGCCATGTCACGGCCAGCGGCGAGACGGTGACCCGGCGCCAGCTGGAGCTGGATCTGCCCCAGGGCGACCGCATCACCGCCGATGCCACCGCCACCCTCATGGACGGCGCCGGCTCCGAGGTCCTGCTGGAGCTGGTGCCGCTGGACCGGTTCCTGCGCATCTCCCGCGACGCCTCGCTGGTGTCGCAGCAGGACGTGGCGCGGGAGCTCATGCGCGGCCTGGCGCACGAGGTGAAGAATCCCCTGGGCGGCCTGCGCGGCGCCGCCCAGCTCCTGGAGCGGGAGCTGGACGCCGCCGGCAAGACCGCGCTCAAGGAGTACACCGAGGTCATCATCCAGGAGGCGGACCGGCTGCAGAAGCTGGTGGACCGCATGCTGGGCCCCAGCGTCCGGGCCGAGGAACAGGAGACCAACATCCACGAGGTGCTGGAGCGGGTGCGGGCCCTGGTGGCGGCCGAGGCCGGGCCCGGCGTCCACGTGGCGCGCGACTACGATCCCAGCATCCCCGAGGTGCGGGCCGACAAGGGCCAGCTCATCCAGGCGGTGCTCAACATCGCACGCAACGCCGCCCAGGCCGTGGGCGGGCGGGGCGAGATCGTGTTCCGCAGCCGCATCCTGCGCAACGTGACCCTGGGCGCGCGGCGCCACCGCCTCGCCGCCCGCATCGAGATCATCGACGACGGTCCCGGCGTGCCGCCGGAGCTGCGCGACCGCCTGTTCTACCCCATGGTCACCGGACGCGCGGAGGGGACCGGGCTGGGCCTGTCCATCGCCCAGTCCCTGGTCCAGCGCCACGGCGGGCTCATCGAGTTCGAGAGCGCGCCGGGCCACACCGTTTTCACCATTATCATTCCCATCGACCAAGCGAGCGAAGAGCAGTCATGAGTAAGGACACCATCTGGATCGTGGACGACGACCGTTCCATCCGCTGGGTGCTGGAAAAGGCCTTCCGGCAGGCCGGCATGGAGGTGCGCGTGTTCGAGGACGCGCGCGCCGCCCTCGGCGCGCTGGAGTCGGACAGCCCCGACGCCGTCATCTCCGACATCCGCATGCCCGGCATGAACGGCCTGGAGCTGCTGGAGCGCATCCACCTGCGCCATCCCCACCTGCCGGTGATCATCATCACCGCCCATTCCGACCTGGACAGCGCGGTGTCGGCCTACGAGGGCGGCGCCTTCGAGTACCTGCCCAAGCCCTTCGACGTGGACGAGGCGGTGGAGCTGGCCCGCCGCGCCGTGGCCCATTCACGCAGCGCGCGCCGGCCGGCGCCGGCCGAGACCGGCAAGGTCCCCGAGATCATCGGCGAGGCCGCCTCCATGCAGGAGGTGTTCCGGGCCATCGGCCGCCTGTCACGGTCCAACATCACCGTGCTCATCAACGGCGAGTCGGGCACCGGCAAGGAGCTGGTGGCCCGCGCCCTGCACCGCCACAGCCCGCGCGCCGGCAAGCCCTTCATCGCCCTCAACATGGCGGCCATCCCGCGGGACCTGCTGGAGTCGGAGCTGTTCGGCCACGAGCGCGGGGCCTTCACCGGGGCCCAGGGCCAGCGCCGCGGCCGCTTCGAGCAGGCCGACGGCGGCACCCTGTTCCTGGACGAGATCGGAGACATGCCCGCCGAGCTGCAGACCCGCCTGCTGCGGGTGCTGGCCGACGGCGAGTTCTACCGCGTGGGCGGCCACGACCCGGTACGGGTGGACGTGCGCATCATCGCCGCCACTCACCAGAACCTGGAGGAACGGGTGGCCCGCGGCGAGTTCCGCGAGGACCTGTTCCACCGCCTCAACGTGATCCGCATCCACATCCCGCCCCTGCGCGAGCGGCGCGAGGACATCCCGCTGCTGGCGCGCCACTTCCTGCAGCAGGCGGCCGAGGAGCTGGGGGTGGATCCCAAGACACTGGACCCGGAGGTGGAGGCCTGCCTGGCCGGGCTGCGCTGGCCCGGCAACGTGCGCCAGCTGGAAAACACCTGCCGCTGGCTCACGGTGATGTCGCCGGGCCAGGTGATCCACAAGGACGACCTGCCGCCGGAACTGCTGGAAACCGAACGCGGGGAGCGCAACGCCGACGACTGGGTGGACCTGCTGCGCCAGTGGGCCGACCGCCAGCTCACCCGGGGCCAGACCAGCCTGCTGGATACCGCCACGCCCCAGTTCGAGCGCACCATGATCGAGACCGCCCTGCGCCACTCCGGCGGCCGCCGCCAGGACGCCGCCCGCCTCCTGGGCTGGGGCCGCAACACCCTGACCCGCAAGATCAAGGAACTGGGGCTGGAGAACAGCGTCTGACGCTCCGGGCGCCCCGCGTCCCCGCGGGGCGACATGGCTGCGCGATGCCGCCGGGGGATATATGGCCCGGGTGCCGGCCTTCGCTGTGCTCGAGCCGAGCCGCGCCTGTTGTGTTCCATCCTCCGCCTTCTGCAGGGAGCGGGACAGGGTGAGGGGATCGGAGTGCGGGTTTCGACCGCTCCGGCAACCCGCCTCGGCCAGAACGGTTTTTTCCCGCGAAGGGGGAATTGAGGCAACGGTCGGGTTATGCTGGGGCCCTGGCGGGCCTGCCGTCCGCGGCCCGGACCTGCCCGTGAGCCGACACCACCGGGGAGAACGGACATGAGTGATCACGTGTACAAGCTCATCGAGATCGTGGGATCGTCCACCGAGGGCACCGACCAGGCCATCCGCAACGCCATCGACAAGGCGGCCGGGTCCCTGCGCCACCTCGACTGGTTCGAGGTGGTGGAGACCCGCGGGCACATCGTCGACGGCCGCATCGCCCATTACCAGGTCAAGCTCAAGGTGGGCTTCCGCCTCGACTGAACGGCGGCGTCGCGGCGAAAGGAAAGCCCTTTTCCTGCCGGGCACCGGCGCTTATAGTGGGAGGCCCGCCACCGGAGCGCCGCCATGGACCTCCCTTCGTCCACCCGACCCGTCACCCGGCTGGTGAGCGGCCGCGAGACCCGTGACGGCGCCGGCGTGCGCCTCGTGCGCTACATCGGCACGCCGGACCTCGACCGGTTCGATCCCTTTCTCCTGCTGGACGAGTTCCGCTCCGACGACCCGGACGACTACATCCGCGGCTTCCCGCCCCATCCCCACCGCGGGTCCGAGACCGTGACCTACCTGCTCCATGGCCGTATGCGCCACCGCGACAGCATGGGACGCGCGGGCCTGCTGCGCGCGGGCGGCGTGCAGTGGATGACCGCCGGCCGCGGCGTCGAGCACTCGGAGATGCCGGAGCAGGAACAGGGCCTGCTGCACGGGTTCCAGCTCTGGGTCAACCTGCCGGCGGCGCAGAAGATGGTTCCGCCGCGCTACCAGGAGTTCCCGCCGGACGCCATCCCGGAGGAGTCGCGGCCCGACGGCGGGCGGGTGCGGGTCATCGCCGGGACCACGCCGGCCGGCACCCGCGGGCCGGTGACGGGTATCGCCGCCGAGCCGCTCTACCTGGACGTGACCCTGCCGTCCGCCGCCCGTTTCCGTTTTCCCCTGCCCCGCGACCACCGCGCCTTCGTCCTCGTCGTCGCCGGCACCGTGGCGGATGCCGGCGGGCGCCGGGCCGGGGCACGCCGCCTCGCCCTGCTGGGACCGGGGCGGGAAGTCCGCCTGGACGCGGTGGACCCGGCCCGCTTCCTGCTCGTGGCCGGGCGGCCCTTCGGCGAGCCGGTGGTACGCCAGGGTCCCTTCGTCATGAACACGGAGGAGGAAATCCGCCAGGCCCTGGCCGACTACCGCAGCGGGCGTTTCCGGGCACCGTGACCCCCGCCCATGGGTTACCATGACCTTGCAACAGAATGTCCGCCGACCACGGGAACCGCGCCATGTTGAGGCCCCTGCTGGCATCCATCGTCCTGGCCCTGACGCTGCCGGCGCCGGCGGCGGAGGATGCGGGCGGGACCGTCGTGCAGCTGGACATCGAGGGGCCCGTCGGCCCGGCCACCGCCGACTACGTCACCCGCGGCCTGGACCACGCGGCCGCCGCCGGGGCCGGGCTG
>JALSIK010000068.1 GCA_026990045.1 Chromatiales bacterium
CGCTCGATGGCACCGGGACTGCGCCCGTTGCGCAATGGCCGCGGACATGCGGCCCGTCCGGCGCGTTCCAGCAACGGGCCCGCTCTGTATCGGCCGGCGCCTCGCCCCGTTTAACGGCCCCCTGCAGGGCGGCCGGTTCCGCGCGTCCGCCCCGTGCCCCGGCTCCATCTGGACCCGGTCCAGGCAATCCCGCGCGCCGCCGGGAAAGTATAGGTTCAGGTCATACCCCCATTAAACACATGGAGTTGTGGCCGCGAGGGAACATGTTAGCATCGGGACTCGTTACGCAGCACCAATACCGAGAAAAACAGGGGGGAATCGCCGTGTCGACCGGACTCATCTTCGCCCTCGCCGCTTCCCTGCTGGCCATCGCCTACGGGGTGTTCTACATCTACCGCATCCTCGCCCTGCCGGCCGGCACCGAGGCCATGCAGGCCGTCTCGCGCGCCGTACAGGAGGGCGCCGGCGCCTACCTCAAGCGCCAGTACACCACCATCGCCATCGTGGGCGTGACCCTGTTCGTGGTCATCCTGCTGGCGCTCGACGCCTGGACCGCCGTGGGCTTCGCCCTCGGCGCCGTGATGTCGGGCGCGGCGGGGGCCATCGGCATGAGCATCTCGGTGCGCGCCAACGCCCGCACCGCGGAGGCGGCCCGGCGCGGACTCAACGACGGCCTGCAGGTGGCCTTCCGCGGCGGTGCCATCACCGGCATGCTGGTGGTGGGGCTGGGCCTGCTGGGCACCGCCGGCTACTACGCCATCCTGCGGGCCGCCACCCCGGCCGGAGAGGAGACCAGCCTGGCGCCGCTGGTGGGCCTGGCCTTCGGCGGCTCGCTCATCTCCATCTTCGCCCGCCTGGGCGGCGGCATCTTCACCAAGGGCGCCGACGTGGGCGCCGACCTGGTGGGCAAGGTGGAGGCCGGCATCCCCGAGGACGACCCGCGCAACCCCGCGGTCATCGCCGACAACGTGGGCGACAACGTGGGCGACTGCGCGGGCATGGCCGCCGACCTGTTCGAGACCTACGCCGTGACCATCGTCGCCACCATGCTGCTGGGGGCCTTCACCTTCGAGGGTGCCGCGGCCGAGGCGGTGCTGTACCCGCTGGTGCTGGGCGGCATCTCCATCATCGCCTCCATCATCGGCACCTACGTGGTGCGGGTGCGCGAGGGCGGCAAGGTGATGAACGCCCTCTACCGCGCCCTCATCACCTCCGGCGTGCTGGCCGCCATCGCCTACTGGCCGGCCACCGCCTGGCTGCTGGAAGGCCGGGTGCCCTACGCGGTGTCCCACCTGTGGGGAGCGGCCATGGTGGGCCTGGGCGTGACCGCCGCCCTGGTCATCATCACCGAGTACTACACCGCCACCGAGTTCAAGCCGGTGCGGCGGGTGGCCGAGGCCTCGGGCACCGGCCATGCCACCAACATCATCGCCGGCCTGGCCCTGTCCATGCGCGCCACCGCGGCCCCGGTGCTGGTGGTGTGCGCCGGCATCCTGCTGTCCTATTCCCTGGCCGGGCTCTACGGCATCGCGGTGGCGGTCACCGCCATGCTGTCCATGACCGGCATCATCGTGGCCCTGGACGCCTACGGCCCCATCACCGACAACGCCGGCGGCATCGCCGAGATGGCCGACCTGGAGCCGGAGGTGCGCCAGCGCACCGACGTGCTGGACGCGGTGGGCAACACCACCAAGGCGGTGACCAAGGGTTATGCCATCGGCTCCGCGGGGCTGGCCGCGCTGGTGCTGTTCTCGGACTACACCCGCGACCTGGGCCTGCACCTGGAGTCGGCCCTGACCTTCGACCTCTCCAACCACCTGGTGATCATCGGCCTGTTCATCGGCGGCCTGGTGCCCTACTTTTTCGCCGCCCAGGCCATGGAAGCGGTGGGTCGCGCCGCCGGCGCGGTGGTGGAGGAAGTGCGACGCCAGTTCCGCGAGATCCCGGGCATCATGGAAGGCACCACCAAGCCCGACTACTCCACCGCCGTGGACATGCTCACCAAGGCCGCCATCCGCGAGATGATCCTGCCCTCGCTGCTGCCGGTGCTGGTGCCCATCCTGGTGGGACTGCTGCTGGGCCCGCAGGCCCTGGGGGGCCTGCTGGTGGGGTCCATCGTCACCGGCCTGTTCGTGGCCATCTCCATGACCACCGGCGGCGGCGCCTGGGACAACGCCAAGAAGTACATCGAGGACGGCAACCTGGGCGGCAAGGGCTCGGAGACCCACAAGGCGGCGGTCACCGGCGACACCGTGGGCGACCCCTACAAGGACACCGCCGGCCCGGCCATCAACCCCCTCATCAAGATCATGAACATCGTGGCGCTGCTGATGGTGCCTTTGTTGTAAGGGAACCAGGGGTTGGGGGCTGGGGTTCGATCCCCCTCACCCCGACCCTCTCTCCCCTGCGATGCGGGGGAGAGGGGGATGGAAAAACCAGTCGCGGCATCGAAATCCCGCTGCGCGTAAAAAACGGTCCCCTCTCCCTCCGGGAGCGGGACAGGGTGAGGGGTGTAAATGGGCACCGGGCAACGACTGCTCCTGGGACGGTGCGTCTGCTTCGCAGACGCACCCTACGTGCTTTGTGGTAAAGGGACTGGGGACTGGCGGCTGGAGGGAAACAGGAACCCGTAGGCGGCGCCGAGCAGGGCGAATTCCAGCAGCACGAGGGCGGCACCGGCCAGGGCCACGCCGGCCTGGCCCCAGGCCGGCAGGCCCGCCGCCAGCAGGGGATCGCACAGCACCGCCAGCACGGCCGGGATCACGGACACCCCCGCGGCCAGGCGCCAGCCCGCGCCGCGGGTGGCCCGCCACACCTCGCCCAGGCCGCGGCGGTCCCCCACCGCCGCCGCCGGCAACACCAGCACCACGCGCGCCAGCACCCAGCCCGCCGGGACCAGGCTCAACCAGAACAGGCCCCGCACCAGGGCCAGCGAGACCGCGGCCGGGCCCGACAGCACCAGGGCCGCCGTCACCGTGAGCGCCATGGCGCTCGACACCCAGGCCAGGTACACCAGCAACAGCCAGCCCAGGAACCGCCCCTCCCGCGCCGACCAGGTGGCGATGCCGAAACGGGGCACCGCGCCCGGCCCCAGCAGCAGGACCCGCAGGCCGCTCACCGCGAACAGGCAGAACACCAGCAGCTGCAGCAGGGCCAGGAACAGGGCGGCGCCCGGGGCCCCGACCAGGTCCATGCGTCCCGCCGCCACCCAGACGGCCACGAAGGCCCCGCCCGGCACCGCCACCCCGGCCAGCAGGCCGGCACCCCGGGCCCGCAACAGTGCCCAGGCTGCGACCCACAACGCCGCCACGTCCAGTGAAGCGGCGGCCTCCCCCCTCGCGTGCATGCGGCCTCCCCCCTGGTCCACGCGCAGCGGCCCTTGCGCCCGCCGCGGGCTGCGCCCATCATGCAGGGTGACGCAGGCCGAAACAAGACATCCCAAGGACGCCCCATCCCATGTCACGGCCCTACCACGCCATCGACGCGCAGCTCATCGCCCGCCTGTGCCGCGAGGCCCGGCTGGCGCCGCGCCGGCGCACCCATTACAACATCCATCCCTCGCCCCGGGACCCGGTGCAGCGCTTTCTCAACGTGATGCAGCCGGGCACCTACGTCCGGCCCCACCGCCACCTGCAGCCACCCAAGTGGGAGTTCACCCTGGCCCTGCAGGGCGAGGCCGCCGTGCTGCTGCTGGACGAGTCCGGTCGCGTGCGCGAGCGCCTGGAACTGGCCGCGGGCGGCCCCCTGCACGCGGTGGAACTGCCCGCCGGGGCCTGGCACACGGTGGCGGCGCTGGCCCCGGACACGGTGCTGCTGGAGCTCAAGGAAGGCCCGTACCTGGGCGCGGCGGCGGAGAAGGACTTCGCGGCCTGGGCCCCGCCCGAGGGCGACCCGGCCTGCCCCGCCTGGGTGGAACGCTTCGCCGCCGCCCGGCCGGGCGAGGTGCTGGCCGCGCCCGTGGAGGCCACCTGAGATGGGCCGGGCGCAGGCCATCGAGCTGGACGGCCGGCGCCTGGCCCTGCGCCTGACCCGCCGCGCGCAGGCGGCCCTCGGCCGCCGCCGCCGGCCCCTGTACGTGGACATGGAGCTGCTGTTCTCCTGCCTGGTGCGCAAGCGGGTGCTGTTCCACGACGCCCCCGCCGGCGAGGGCTATGTCGAGGTCATGCCCGGCCTGGCCCTGCGCTTCCTGCCGGTCACGGCCCGCGCCTGTCCCGTGGACGAAGCCCTGGCCCGCGGCGGCCAGGAGCTGGTACCGCTGCCGGGGCCCCGGGCCGCCGCGCTGGTCCCGCGGTTCCTGGAACTGGATCACGGTGCCCGCGGCTGGTCCGGGCGGTTCGGCTACACCGGTCCGGGTCCGTTGTCGGACCCCGACGCCCGGGAGTAAACTACGGCCTTCTTTTCCCCCCACTTCCGGGCATTGCCGAGGTCAATGGATCGACTCATGTACAAGCTCATCATTTCCTGCAACGACAAGAAGGTGGACGAGGTGGTGCTGCGCCGCGAGGCCGTGACCGTGGGCCGGCGCAAGGACAACGACATCCGTCTCGACGACAACACCGTGAGCGGCCACCATGCCCAGTTCTCCGTCACCGGTGACCAGGTGTACGTGGAGGACCTGGGCAGCACCAACGGCACCTACGTCAACGGCCAGCGGGTGGAGGCCCGGGCCCTGGAGGACGGGGACGTGGTGATCATCGGCAAGCACAAGTTCACCGTGCGCGCGCGCACCGAGGAGTCACGGGCCGACCTGGCCGACCCCACCCTGCAGATCGAGACCCGCGAGCTGGAGCGGCTGCTGGCCTCGGCCCAGCAGGCCATGTCCGGCCGCCACGGGCGCAAGGTGCTCAACTGGATCGCGCAGGACCCGCGCGGGGCCTGGTGGGGCTTCGAGCACCAGCCCCACCCGGACGAGCACGGCTGGGTGGACGCCCAGAACGGCGTGCGCATCCTGCTCAAGGAAGACGCCCGCCCCGCGCCCAACTGGCGCGAGACGTTGCAGAAGATCTAACAGGATGTTGAAAAAGGCCGTCCTGGCCTTTTTCAACGCGCCGAACCCGGCGCAGGTCCGGGTTCGGCTACGCCGAATCAAGCGCTTGCACGCTTGATTCGCGCGCTTGCCTTGCCTGTCAATCCCACCCGCGTGTGTTGCCACAGGGATTCCGGTTCCCTGCCGCCGGGAGAGGAGCAGGGCGAGGGGACACCGTCAGCCCGGTGCACACC
>JALSIK010000069.1 GCA_026990045.1 Chromatiales bacterium
GATAGATCACGTTGTTCACGGCGGGACGCCCGCTCAGCGGCGCACGGTCATGGTCTCCGCCACCAGCAGCACCACCGAGACGATGTTGGCCAGCAGCGCGCCGCCGGACAGCGACACCACCGCCACCACCGCGTCCACGTCGTAGCCCGCGGGCGAGACGTAGGCCGCCCAGCCCCACACCGTGGCCGCCGCCAGGAGCTGGAGGTCGGCCACCAGGCTGGTGGCCAGCAGCACCGCGCCCAGGTGGGTGCGGTCACCGAACTTGAGCACGGTGGCGATGAGGTTGACGACGATGGCGGCGAACAGCTCGTAGGTGTTGTGATGCGCCGGGTCGTCGATGTCGCCGATGAAGAAGCCGAAGTTGAGCGTGAGCGCGAGCAGGATGAAAAACGCGAACACGACCTTTTCGCGGTTCATGGCCGTTCCCCCTTTGTTGTCGTCGGTCGTGGCGGTGCCGCCACAAGCATAGCGGAAACCGGGCACCGCTGCGGCTCACTCCTCCGGCCACGGCGGCAGGATGAAGTGGCGCAGGTCGTCCGGGTGCACGTGCTCCTCGGACACCGCCAGCAGGCAGGCGGAGACGCCGGCGGCCCGCACGCTGCCGGCATCCCCCGTGAGCAGGGGATGCCAGGGCGGCAGGTCCCGGCCCTCGGCCAGGCGGCGGTAGGCGCAGGTGGGCGGCAGGTCGGCCAGGGCCGCGCGCGGCAGCGCGCGGACGGCCAGGCAGTCGGCCACCCGCTCCCGCCGGTGGTCGTAGTCGCGGCAGCGGCAGGTGTCCGGATCCAGCAGGCGGCAGGCCACGCCGGTGTAGTGGAGGACGCCGGTACCGGGGTCGCGCAGCTTGACCAGGCAGCAGCGGCCGCAGCCGTCGCACAGGGCCTCCCACTCCGCCTCGGTGAGCGCAGCGAGGGGCTTGCGCCGCCAGAACGGGACCGGGTCCGCCATGCTATAGTGTGCCCGCGGCCATGCCGCCATCCTGGCCCGGGACCGGCCGCCACTGCAAGGACCATGATCGAGCGCCTGCGCCGCTTCTTCGACCGCAACGTGCGCCATCCCGCCGAGGCCGGCGGCGACGAGGCCGAGCATGCCCTGCGCCTGGCCACCGCCGCGCTGCTGGTGGAGATGTCGCGCATGGACGACCGGGTGACCGACGCCGAGCGCGCGGCCATCGAGCGGGCCCTGCGCGGGAAGTTCCACCTGTCACCGGAGGAGGCCGCCGACCTCGTGGAGCTGGCCGAGGCCGAGGCCCGCGAGGCCACCTCCTACTTCGGGTTCACCTCCCTCATCAACAAGTACTTCTCGCCCTGGCAGAAGGCCCAGGTCATCGAGCTGCTGTGGCAGGTGGCCTACGCCGACGGTCACCTGGAGAAATACGAGGAGCACCTGGTGCGGCGCATCGCCGACCTGCTGCACGTGCCCCACCGCGAGTTCATCGGCGCCAAGCTGCGCGCCCGGGGCGAGGCATAGGCCGGAGGCGGGCGCCTGGTAAGCCTGAGTCATCGCATGAATTCCCTCCCCGCGGAATGAAAGAGTCAGGGTGGGGAGGGGTACGCGGGCAGGAAAAGAATCCCTATTCCGATCCCCTCACCCTGTCCCTCTCCCGGCGGGAGAGGGGACCGGCTTTTCGCCTGCCGAGAAGGTTCGACGCCGCGGCCGGTTTTTCCACCCCCTCTCCCCCGCGCATCGCGGGGGAGAGGGCCGGGGTGAGGGGGTGTGCACCGGGCAGGCCCCCGCCCGGGCACGCCGGCCGCCAGCCACCGAATCACCCGAAAACCCCTGCGCCTCCGCGACCTATGCGTTTATCCAGGAGAAATTTTGCAATGATTGGGTTAATGCAATGATTCAGGTTATTTTATAGTACGCCTATCAACCGACTCCCCGCCGGGACACGACCATGAGCGACACCGACACCCTCAGCCAGGCCGAGATGGACCCCGCCGGCCTGTACCGCGAAGAGACCTTCACCGACCGCCGCGTGGGCACCATCATCCGCATGACCCCCGTGGACCGCGACGGGAACGCCGATCCCGGCCGCGAGGTGGTGTACGTGGGCCAGACCCAGATCCTCACCCCCATGGGCGCGGTGCCCATCAGCTTCGAGATCCCCGCCGCCTCCCTGGGCGAGGCGGCGGAGCGGTTCGGCGCCGAGGCCAAGAAGGCGGTGGAGGAGACCATCGAAAAGGCCTCCGAGCTGCGGCGCCAGGCGGCCAGCTCCATCATCGTGCCCGAGGGCGGGGCGGGGGGCCTGGGCGGGGCCGGCGGCCTGCCGGGCGGGGGCGTGCCCGGCGGCGGCAAGATCCAGATCCCGTAAGCCGCGCCCATGGCGCCGCGCGGCGTGGTGGCGGCGGGCCACGCGGCCACCGCCGAAGCGGCGGCCGAGGTGCTGCGCGCCGGCGGCAACGCCTTCGATGCCGCGGTGGCCGCCTGCTTCGCCGCCTGCATCGCCGAGCCGGTGCTGTGCTCCCTGGCCGGGGGCGGATTCCTCCTCGCCTGTCCGGCCGGCGGCGCCCCGCGGGTGTACGATTTCTTCGTCCAGACCCCGCGCCGCCGGCGCCCGCCGGCGGAGCTGGACTTCCACCCGGTCACCGCCGACTTCGGCACCGCGCGCCAGGAGTTCCACATCGGCCTGGGCGCGGCGGCTGCGCCCGGCTGCGTGCGCGGCCTGTTCGCCGTCCACGGCGACCTGGGCCGCATGCCCATGGCCGAGCTGGCCGCCCCCGCCGTCGCCCTGGCCCGGGAGGGGCTCACGCTCAACGCCTTCCAGGCCTACATCTTCGGCATCGTCGCCCCCATCTACCTGGCCACGCCCGGGGCCCGGGCCGTGTTCGCCGACCCCGGTTGCCACGACCGCATCGTGGGCAGCGGCGCGGTGCTGCGCCAGCCGCAGCAGGCCGATTTCATGGAGGCCCTGTGCCGCGAGGGGCCGGACCTGTTCCACCGCGGCGAGGTGGCCGCGGCGGTGGAGAACCTGTGCCGGGAGGGCGGCGGCCATCTCACCCGCGCCGACCTGGCCCACTACGCCGTCGCCCGGCACCCGCCGCTGGCACGGGAGCACGCGGGCGCCCGGGTCCTGCTGACGCCGCCGCCGTCGGCCGGCGGGCTGCTGGTGGCCGCCGCCCTGGAGCTGCTGAGCCGGCACCCCCCGCCCCGGCCGTGGGGATCGCCCGGCCACCTGCGCCACCTGGCCCGGGTGCTGTCTATCACCGACGCCCTGCGCGGGGACGTCCTTGCCCACGGCACGCTGGCGCCCGGTGCCCGCGGGCGGCTGGAGGGAGCCCGGCTGCGGGAATACCTGCAGCGGCTGGCCGGCCCCCCGGCGCGCCGCGGCACCACCCACGTGTCCATCATCGACGCCGCGGGCAACCTGGCTGCCATGACCGTGAGCAACGGCGAGGGCTGCGGCCACCTGGTCCCGGGCACCGGCATCATGCTCAACAACATGCTGGGCGAGGCCGACCTTCACCCCGGGGGATTCCACCGCTGGCCCGAGGACCGGCGCATGACCTCCATGATGACGCCGGGCGCGGTGCTGGGCCCGGGGCCGCGCCGCATCGCCCTGGGCTCCGGCGGTTCCAACCGCATCCGCAGCGCGCTGGCACAGGTGCTGTCCAACCTGCTCCACTTCGGTCTCGCGCCCGGCGAGGCCGTGGCCCGCCCCCGGCTGCACGTGGAGGGCGGGCATCTCAGCCTCGAGGGCGGCCACGACCCCGGGACGGTGACGGCCCTGACCGCGGACTGGCCCGAGCACACGGTGTGGGAAGACCGCAACCTGTTCTTCGGCGGCGCCCACCTGGCGGTGCAGGACGGTGCCGCCTTCACCGGCGCCGGCGACCCCCGCCGCGGCGGCGTGGGCCTGATGGTGGAACAGCCCCCCGCGTGAACGCACCGGGCGCCACGGGAAGACAGAAAACGGGGGGCCCGCGCCCGTCAGCGCGGGGCCTTGCGGTAGACGGACTCGCGGCCGGTGCGGCTGGTGACGATGCGCAGCTCGGTGTGAGCGGCATCGTAGTGGAACACGGTGATGACGTCGCGGCCGTTGCGGGTGAACACCGCCTTGACCATGTCCGGCGCCACCACGTAGAACCCGCGCACCCGGGTGCCGTCGGCCCACACGTTCTCCACGTCGCCGTCGGCGAAAAACTCCAGGGCGTCCGCCGGCCGGCCTTCCGGGTCGTGCACCAGCACCCAGCGGCCCACGATCCAGTCGGCGTCGATGGCGCCGGCGGAGCCCGCCAGCAGCAGCCCCGCCAGTATAGCCGCAGCACGCCCCATGCCGTCCTCCCCTCACCCGCTGCTTGTGCCCCGGTGCATAGTAGCGGAAAATGTTTCATGCCGCCTGCGGCGGCCCGCTCCGGGATCTTCATCGCAAACACATCGGGAAGTACGCATGACCAAGCTTGATCACCTGGTGGAACAGCATGTGCGCGAGTACCAGTCGCGTCTCAAGCACGTGGACGAGCTGCTGGCCCGGGCCCAGGCCGCGGCCCGGGGCAGGACCGGCCCGGAGCAGGAGGAGCTGGAGGCCCTGCGCCGCAAGCGCGACGAGCTGGCCGGCCAGTTCGATCGGCTGAGCTCGCTCGAGGACTGGCGCGAGGAGGAGCTGGAGAAGGCCGGCCCCATGGGCGTGTGGGACGCCGTGGCCCAGCAGCTCGAGGCCCTGGTGGAGCGACTGGAGGGACGCGAGGACTGAATCCGCTCAGGGTCCTGCCGCCGGCGGCACCTGCACCATGGCCCGGCCCAGGGCGCGCCGCCCGCGCCGCAGGTCGATGAAATAGGCCGCCCCTGCCCGCGGCACCTGCATCACCAGCGAGTACTCCCCTTCCCGCCCGGTGACCGCGAGCCGGGCTTCCTTGATGAGGCGCCGGCTGCCGGCCTCGTGCAGGCGCGCCACCAGGCGCACCGCCGGCCCGGGAAAGTTGCGGTAGCGGAACCGCACCCGCACCTCCAGCCCGGTGCCGGGCAGCGCCTCCAGGTCGAAGATCCGCGGCCGGTCGCCCGGCAGGTTCTGTTCCAGGGTCCGGCGCAGCTCCGCCAGGTGGGGATCGCCGGGGAAGCGGTGCTGGGCCTCGTCCAGCACCCGCTCGGCCCGGGCCCAGCGGCGGTTGATGATGAGATCCGAGGCCCGCTGGGCCAGGGCGTTGGCGATGCGGCGCAGGCCGCGCTGGGCCAGGACGTTGCCCGGGTCCTCGGCCAGCACCCGCCTGAGCACGTCGTAGGCGC
>JALSIK010000070.1 GCA_026990045.1 Chromatiales bacterium
ATGAACGCCGCCTGCAGCGAGGCCGGCAACGGCGACGCCCTGGCCGACCCGGCCGGGCGCTGCAACAATCCCGCCGCCGCCTACGCCGACAACGCCGACGACCGCATCTACCGGGTTTTCGACATGGACCAGGGCGGCACCGTCATGGCCGGCATCCTCGTGGCCACCACCCGCTGGAGCCTGGGCGCAGGGGACAGCTGGACCTACGGCCTGGACACGGGCGCCGGCAGCGACCCCTTCGACAACGCCGGGGACACGGTCTACACGCCGCGCACCGGCAGCGATCCCGGCCAGCCCGTGCGGTTCCTCTTTCCCCTCGGCCCGTGCGTGGGCGTGGCCACCTGCGGCGCGGGCTTCCAGCTGGTGTCGGACGCCGCGGGCACCGGCCCGGGCGTGCTCATCTACAACATGTCCTGGCTGCGGGTGATGAACAATTCCACCGGTTCGGCCACCTTCGCCGGCACCTCCATGGCGGCCCCCCACGTGGCGGGACTGGCGGCGCTGCTGCGGGCGCACAATCCCGGCTACACCTACGCCCAGGTGATCGAGGCCCTCACCGGCGGCGGCGAAACGGTGGGGGCCCTGGCGGGGCGGACCCGCACGGGGAAGGCCGTCAACGCCTGGGGCAGCTTCACCTACATCACGCAGCCCCGGATCCTGTCGGCCACCGTCACCCTCAACTGATCGCGGACCGTGCACCGGCTCCCCGGTACCGCCCTTCTCGCCTGGAGCCTGGCGGCCTGCGGCCTGCCGCCCGCCGAATCCCCCGGCCCACCCCCGGCCGCCGCGCCCCCGGTGGAATCGCGGGCAGGGCCCCGCGGGGAACGCGTGGCCGGTGAATACCTGGTGCACGTGGACGGCGATGCCGCGGCCGCGGTGACCGCCGCCTTCGGCGCTTTCGGCGTGGTGGCCGTCCGCCGCGTGAGCGGCCGGGTCCACCTGGTGCGGCTGGAACGTGACCCCGGGCCAGAGGCGGTGGCCGCGGCCGCCGCCGGGGTCCCGGCCATCGGCGCGGTACAGCCCAACTACCGCTACCGGGCCTTCCCCGGGCGGCCTACACCAGGGCGATGAGCAGGATCACGAACGCCACCACCAGGGCCAGCGGCAGGATCACCGCCGGCCAGTCCTTCTCGGCCTGGCGGCTGCGCTCCAGCATCTGCTTGATCCCGGGCCGGAACCACAGCAGCACCAGCAGGGCGAGCACGCCCAGCAGGACCTTTTCCCATGTGGCCATGGGTTCCATTGCCTCACCTCCGCGGGAAGGGAGCCATCATGCTGCCACATCCGTCACGCCAGGCCCAGCAGGGCCATGATCTCGTCGCGCCGGGCGCGGGCGTCGTGGAAGCCGAGGCTGATGAGCTCCCGGGTGTACTCGCGTTCGAACAGCAGGTAGCTCATGAGATCCGAGCCCTCCTTGCCGTAGGCCCCGATGCCGCGCAGCAGGGCCTTGAGCGGCCACGGCAGCAGGTGGCGGAAGTCCCGTGCCATGGCGCCCAGGTCCCGGGACGGCGCCACCAGCAGGGTGTCGATGGACCGCAGGGACGCGGCCCCGTCGTTGTTTCCGGGCGGGATCAGGCTCACCGTGCGGTTGATGCGCTGGAGGCGCTCGAGGTCCGCCTCCAGGCTGTCGAGGAAGATGCTGTTGAGCACGTGGCCGGCGATCTGGGCCAGGCTGGGCGGGCGGTCGCCGGCCACCCGCTGCGGCTGCGGCGAGGGCTCGCTGCGGTTGCCGATGACCAGGATGCGCTCGGCCCCCAGGTGGATGGCGGGCGACAGGGGGGCGATCTGGCGCATGGAGCCGTCGCCGAAGTACTCGCGGTGCACCCGCACCGGCTGGAACATGAACGGGATGGCGGAGGAGGCCATGAGGTGGTCGATGCCGATGCGGGTGCGGCAGCCCACCCGCCGGACCCGCCGCCACGGCGTGATGTCCGCGGCCCCCTGGAAGAACGCCACCGACTGGCCCGACTCGTAGCCCGAGGCGGTCACCGACAGGGCCCGCAGGTGGCCGTCCCTGATCCCGCGCTCCACCCGCGACAGGTCCATGGTCCGGGCCAGGAGCCGGCGCAGGGGCTTGCGGTCCAGCAGGGCGGTGGGGGTGTAGCGGCCCAGGCCGCCCAGCATCATGGCCGCCAGCCAGCGCGCGCCGGTGGCGGCGATGCCGGCGGCATCGGCACGGAAGACCTGGCCCACGTGGAAATTGCGCCACACCGCGTCCAGCCGCCGCACCGCCCGCTTGAAGTCGTCGGGCAGGGAGGCCACCGCGGCGGCGTTGATGGCCCCCGCCGAGGTGCCGCAGTAGATGGCGAAGGGCGTGGGACTGTGGGGCGGCAGCCAGCGTGCCACCGCCTTGAGCACCCCCACCTGGTAGGCGGCCCGGGCCCCGCCGCCGGTGAGCACCACCGCCACCACGGGGCGGTCCTGTTCCGGATCCGCTCCGCGGCCGCTCCCGGCTGTGGGGGTCGTGGTGCTCATCCTTCGCGGTTCATACCGGTTCCCGGCCGCCAATTCAAGCGGCCGGGCCCCTTCCCGCCGCGGGTGCCGCTATAATGCCGGCCGGCGAGACGACGGGGACAGCGGAACATGGCCGACGGCTTCATCGAGGTGGCGCGGGCGGACGACCTGCCGCCGGGGCGCCTGTTGCGGGTGACGGTGGACGGGCACGACTACCTGCTGGCCAACGTGGACGGCACCCTTTATGCCACCGACGATCTCTGCACCCACGAGGACGCCTCCCTGGCCACCGGGGCCCTGCACGGCACCTGCGTGAGCTGTCCCCTCCACGGCAGCCGCTTCGACCTGCGCACCGGCGAACCGCTGGAAGAACCGGCCACGGTACCCCTGAAGACCTACCCGGTGACCGTGCGCGACGGCGCCATCCTGCTGCGGCCCGGGGGATGACCGGCGTTCCGTCCCGCCGCCGCCGCTGACAGGATGTTGAAAAAGGCGGTCCCGGCCTTTTTCAACGCGCCGGACCCGGCGCGGGTCCGGGTTCGGCTACGCCAACATCCACGCGCTTGCGCGCTCGATTTGCGGGCGGGGCATCCCTGCCCCGCCTTGGCAGGCTGTTTTTCATCAGCCTGCTAAACCCGTGGCCCCGGCGGCCGAAAACCCGTGGGTCAGGGCCCGCGGGAATTCCGCCGCCGTGCCCCCCGGCGCATTTGCTGCCATAATCGGGGCTCGTCGCGCCGCCCGGGGCGAGCCGCCGTTTCCCGACCTCGACAACGAGTAGTATGGCTGCCAAGGCTCTCCAATCCCTCCGCCCCTCGGATCTCCCGGCGCTCCCCGAGCGGACCCTCGCCCTCGTCCGGGCCTGCGACGAGGACGGCGCCAGCACCGCGCGGCTGGCCCGCATGGTGGCCGAGGATCCCGTTCTCACCGCGGAGGTCATGCGCCTGGCCAACTCGGCCTGGTTCGGCATCGGCCGGCGCATCCGCTCGGTGGCCAAGGCCGTCACCCTGCTGGGCCGGCGCCTGCTGCGCCACCTCGTCCTGTACGCCGGCTTCAAGGCCCTGCTGGGCGACCGGCGCCTGTCCCACGTGGACCTGCGGCCCTTCTGGGAGGCCGCGGTGCGCCGGGCCGTGGCCGCCAGCCGCCTGGCGGCGGCCGGGCGCCAGGACCCGGACGAGTGCTTCGCCGCCGGCCTGTTCCAGGACCTGGGCCTGCTGGCCCTGTTCTTCGCCGGCACCGCCCGGCCCGGGCTGTGGCCCCGGCTCATGGCGGCCGACCCGGAACAGCGCCTGGCCCTGGAGCGGGCCGAGCTGGGCACCACCCATGCCGAGGTCATGGCCCTGCTGGCCCCGCGCTGGGCCCTGCCCGGGACGCTGGCGGCGGCCATCCAGGCCCACCAGGACCCGGCCGCCTGCCGCGGCAACGCCCTGGCCGCGGTGCTCCACTGCGCGGACTGGATCGCCGCGGTGCTGGACCCGGAGGCCGAGCCCGGCGCGCGGCTGGAGGAATGCTGCCGGCGCGCGGCGGAGCTGCTGGACCTGGACCGCGACGGGGTGGAAGCGCTCATCGCCGCCGCCCCGGAGCAGGTGCGGCTGGCGGCCCGGGCGCTCAACCTGAAGGTCCGCCGCCTGCCCGACCTGCGCCGGCTGCTGGCGGCGGCGGACCGGCCCGTGCCGGCCCCGCGCGACTTCGAGGCCCTGGCCGGGGAGCTGCAGCAGGCCCTGGCCGAACGCAACCGCCTGGCCGCCGAGCTGGAACAGGAGCTGCAGCTGGCGCGCGAGATCCAGGGCAGCCTCCTGCCCGCCCATCCCGGGGGCGACTTCCCCGTGTTCGGGGTCAACGTCCCGGCCCGGGAGCTGTCGGGCGATTTCTACGACTTCTTCACCCTGGACGACGGCCGCATCTGCTTCAACATCGCCGACGTCTCGGGCAAGGGCGTGACCGCGGCCCTGCTCATGGCCAAGACCTCGAGCCTGTTCCGCTGCCTGGGCAAGCGCATCCACAACCCCGGGACCCTGCTCAAGATCCTCAACGAGGAGATCTGCGAAACCGCCATCCGCGGCATGTTCGTGAGCATGGTGGCCGGGATCTACGACCCCCGCAGCCGCCGCGTGCGCCTGGCCAACGCCGGGGGGCCGCCGGCCCTGCTCATGGATGCCCGCGGGGCGGCCGAGCTGGTCCCCGCCGACGCGGTGCCCCTGGGCATCGTGCCCGAGACCGAGTTCCCGCCGCGGGAGCTGGACCTGCGCGACCGCTGCCTGTACCTGGTCACCGACGGCGTGACCGAGGGCCTGGCCGAGCGCGACGGCCCGGTGGAGATGGACCGGCTCGTGGCCCTGTTGCGGGACTGGGCCGGGCGCCCGCCGGTGGAACGGCTCAACGCCGTGGTGGGCGCCCTGCGCGCCAACGGGGACCGCCGCCGCGACGACCTCACGCTGCTGGTCATCGAGGGCGGCATGCAGCCGGAGGAATGCCTGCTGGACCACCGCTTCCCGGCCCGCTCCGACGAACTCAAGGTCATGCGCGCCCGGCTGCGGGCCACGCTGGCGGACACCGTGTGCAGCGCCAACACCGCCGAGCAGATCGTGCTGGCGGTCAACGAGGCGTGCATGAACATCATCCAGCACGCCTACGGCCGCACCCGCGAGGGCGACATCGTGCTGCGCGTCAGCCGCCAGGGCGACGAGCTGGTGGTGCGCATCGTGGACTTCGCGCCCTGCGTGGACGCCGACTGCGTCCGCGGCCGCAGCCTGGAGGAAATC
>JALSIK010000071.1 GCA_026990045.1 Chromatiales bacterium
GCTTTTAGGCGCTGGACAAATGAATCGACGCGAAGGCGCGGAGGACGCCGGGATGTTTCTGCACCGATACATCTGGTCCCATTGACAGCGAAGGGTGTTTCGTCCCGTCATGAATGATCCCTGGCACGTGGGCGACCGGCGGCCGCGGCTGGCGGTGCACAAGTTCAGCTCCTGCGACGGCTGCCAGCTCGCCCTGCTCAACGCCGGCGAGGACCTGCTGGCCCTGGCCGGGGCGGTGGAACTGGTGCACTTCGTGGAGGCCGGCATCAGCGACGAGGAGGCCGAGGCGGACCTGGCGCTGGTGGAGGGCAGCATCTCGACGCCGGAGGAGGCCGAGCGGATCAGGCGCGTGCGCCAACGCAGCCGCCTGCTGGTGGCCATGGGGGCCTGTGCCACCGCCGGCGGCCTCCAGGCGCTGCGCAACCTGGCCCAGGCGGCGGGCTGGATGGCGGCGGTCTACCCGCGGCCGGAGTTCATCCGGATCCTGGACGCGGCCCGGCCCCTGTCGGCGCACGTGAAGGTGGACTGGGAGCTGCGCGGTTGTCCCGTGAACACGCGCCAGGTGATGACCCTGGTGCGGGCGTTGCGCCTGGGCATCGCGCCGGTGGCGGAGGACGACAAGCAGTGCCTGGACTGCAAGCGCGCCGGGATCGCTTGCGTGACGGTGGCGCGCGGCGAGCCGTGCATGGGACCGGTGACGGCCCGTGGTTGCGGCGCCCTGTGCCCGGCCGCGGCACGGGGCTGCTACGCCTGCTACGGTCCCGCCGAGGGAGCCAACACGGGGGCCCTGGGGCGGGCACTGGAACACCTGGGCCTGGAACGGGCGGCGGTGGCGCGGCGCTTTCTCCACATCAACAGCGCCGCCCCGCCGTTTGCCGCGGCCGGCCGCGAGTGGAGCGGGAAGAAGGAGCCATGAGCGGGGACGGGATCCGCATCCGGGTGCCCGCCCTGACCCGGGTGGAGGGGGAGGGGGCGCTGGAGCTGGACATCGCCGGCGGCCGGCTGGAGGCGGTGCGCCTGCGCATCTACGAGCCGCCGCGGCTGTTCGAGAAGTTCCTGGAGGGACGCGAGTTCCACGAGGTGCCGGACCTGGTGGCCCGTATCTGCGGCATCTGCCCCGTGGCCTACCAGATGAGCGCGGTGCGTGCCCTGGAGGCCGTCCTCGCGGTGGAAGTCCCGCCGTGGGTGGCGGCCATGCGCCGGGCCATGTACTGCGGCGAGTGGATCCAGTCCCACGCCCTGCACATCCACCTCCTGGCCGCGCCGGACTTCCTCGGCTGCGACTCGGTGGTGGAGCTGGCACAGCGGGAGCCGGAGGCCGTGCGCCGGGGACTGGCGCTGCAGGCCCTGGGCAACCGCATCATCGAGCTGTTCGGCGGGCGCTCGGTGCACCCGGTGGGGGTGCGCGTGGGCGGTTTCCACCGCGCCCCCGACCCGGCGGCGGTGGCGGCCCTGGTCCAGGACCTCGACCGCGCGCTGGCGCAGGCCGAGTCCCTGGTCCACTGGTGCGCGCGCCTGCCCCGCCCGCGCATGGAGCAGGCCATGACCCTGGTGGCGGTGGACGGCGCCGGGGCCTACCCCATGGCGGGCGACCGCCTGCGCAGCAGCGACGGCCTGGACATCGCCATCGCCGAGTTCGCCGACCACTTCACCGAGACCCAGGTGCCCCATTCCACCGCGCTCCATTGCCTGTTGCGGGGCCGGCCGTACCTGGTGGGGCCGCTGGCGCGGTTCTGGCTCGGGTACGAACACCTGCCGGAGGAGGTGCGCCAGGCGGCCGCCGCCGCCGGCCTCGACCGGCCGTCCCGCGACATGTACGACAGCATGGTGGTGCGGGCGGTGGAGATCCTGTACGCGGTGTGGGAGGCCCGGCGGCTGCTGGCGGACTACGCCGTGCCCGGGGCCTCCGCGGTGGAGGCCGCGCCGGCGGCCGGCACCGGTTTCGGCTGCACCGAGGCCCCGCGCGGGGTCCTGTGGCACCGCTACGAGTTGCGGGCGGACGGCACCGTTGCGGCGGCCCGCATCGTGCCGCCCACGAGCCAGAACCAGGCCCGCATGGAGGAGGACCTGCGCCTCGTCCTGGAGCGGCGCGGGCTGGAGCGCGAGGCCGGGGCCATCCGCCGGGACGCCGAGCAGGTGATCCGCAACTACGATCCCTGCATCTCCTGCGCCACCCATTTCCTGCATCTCAGGGTGGACCGGGACGGCGCGGTGCAGGAGGCAGGGCCGCCGGCCGCGGGGGAGGGCGGGGTCACGGTCCTGGGCATCGGGTCGCCGGCCCCGGGCGACGACCTGGGCTGGCGGGTGGTGGAGGCGCTGGCCGCAACGCCCGGGGTCCGGGAGCGGGCGCGGCTGGCCAGGCTGGACCGGCCCGGTGCCGGCCTCGTCCACCACCTGGACGGCGGGGGGCCGGTGATCCTGGTGGATGCCATGGAGGGCGCGGCCCCGGGGGAGGTGGTGGTGGTGGATGGAGCGCGTCTGGCCGGGCAGGGCGGCGGGCGGGGACTGAGCAGCCACGGGTACGGGGTGGACGGCGCCCTGGCCCTGGCCCGGGCCCTGGGGGTGTCCCTGGAGCGGGTCACCGTGGTGGGCGAGGCGAGCGCGGACGGGGCCGCCGTGGCGCGGGTGGCGGACGCGGTGTGCAGGCGCCTGGGCCTGCCCCGGGCATAGGGTTGACCTGAACGTCGCATCGATTCCCTGCCCGCGGGATGGAGGGTTCAGGGCGAGAAGGGTTGCGCGAGCAGGAAAAACCCGT
Source organism: Chromatiales bacterium (assembly GCA_026990045.1). Classification (GTDB taxonomy): domain Bacteria; phylum Pseudomonadota; class Gammaproteobacteria; order CAMYNG01; family CAMYNG01; genus JALUTW01. Next base: position 2,756 of record JALSIK010000071.1, read on the forward strand.
GTTCCGAATCCCCGTGCCCAGCAGAGGACAGGGGACGGAAGACAGAAAACGGACCGTCCTCCGAACGTAGGTCGGCTTGAGCACAGCGAAAGCCGACGGGAAAGCACGTCATCGCCCCATCAGCCGGCGGCATCGCTGCGCGGTGCCGCCCTACGTTCAGGGGACGGAAGACGGAGGACAGACCGGCAGGACTGAATTTCAACGCCAGGGCGCCAGGGACGCAAGGAACGCGAAGGACCAATCGATTTCGGCTGAGGCGGCCTTTCCGTCGTCCGTCTTCTGTCCTCCGTCCTCCGAACCCGGCGGGCGGGGTTTAGCAGGCTGTTGAAAAACAGCCTGATAAGGCGGGGCAGGGATGCCCCGCCCGCGAATCAAGCGTGTAGACGCTTGATTCGGCGTAGCCGAACCCGGACCTGCGCCGGGTTCGGCGCGTTGAAAAAGGCCAGGACGGCCTTTTTCAACATCCTGTCAGACCGCCTCGGTGAACAGGTGGTCGGGGTCGGCGCCGGCGCCCGCCAGGGCCTCGCGCAGGCGGGCGAGGTGTTCATCGGGGGCGGCGATGAAGACATCGCTCTCCGCCGGCCGCGGCGTGTCCCGTTCCAGCCGCCGGGCGAGCTCCGCTACCGCGTCGCCGCGCGCGGGCAGCGGGGTGTAGGCGAACCCGTCGATGGCGTCGGCCCAGGCCCGGCACACGTTGTCCTGGTAGTGACCGCCGGCGGCTCCGGCCACCCAGTAGAGATGGATGGACAGGCCGGTCTCCAGGCTGAGGGCATGCTCGATGAGGCTGTGCACCGGGGCGAAGCCGGTGTCCCAGGCGACGAAGACCAGCGGCCGCCGCGGCCCATCGTGCAGCACGAAGTGGCCGTGGGGCCCCTGCAGGTGGACCGGCGCGCCCGGCTCGGGCCGGCCGAAGACGAACTCCGACAGCGCGTCTCCCGCGCGCCGGGGGACGTGGAACTGCAGGTTCATGTCGTCGCAGGGACAACTGGCGATGGGCAGCCGCCGCGGGGGCAGCCCGCCGGCGGCCACGTCCACCGACTGCCCGGCCAGGAAACGCAGGCGCTGGGTGCGCGGCGTACGCACCGACATCACCGCGACGTCCGGCGACGGGAACTCCACCTTGCGCAGGCGCGCCGTGATCTCCTGGAGCGGGATCTCGTTCTCGCTGCCCGCTTCGCGGGCCTCGACGGTGATGTCGCTGACCGCGGTGTGACAGCACATGAGAAAGAAGCCCAGGGCCTTTTCCGATTCCGAGAACGCGTAGTCGGAGGGACGCACCTGCTTGGTCTCGCCGCTCAGGAGCCGGGCCTTGCACTTGCCGCAGTTGCCGTTGGAGCAGCCGTAGTCCAGGGCCAGGCCCGCGGCCAGGCCGGACTCCAGGATGGTGTCGGTGCCCTGGACGAAGAAGTCGTGACCCGAGGGCAGCAGGTGCACCTGGGCGGCGACGATGCGCAGGAAGGTGTCCTGGGCCATGAGCTGCTCGGTGCGCCGTTCGAGGGTGGGCAGCGTCGCGATCTCGTCTTCCAGCCAGTGCAGGAGATCCCGCCCCGCCGCGGCCACTTCGGGACTCGGATCCCGTTCCAGGCGGTGCAGGCGTGACTTGAGCTTCTCCAGCAGGATGTTGAGGTTGCTCACCTCCAGCTTGGCGCTGGCCAGCTCGTTGCTCAGGTTGCCCACCCGGGCGGCGAGGATCTCCATGTCCGGCACCGCCGCCTGGCCGCGGCGGGCCTTGTGCAGGGCCTGCTCGATGATGCGCTCCACCTTCTCCAGCATGGTGGTGTCTTCCACGTGGGCGTCGGGATAGAGGCGCGTCAGGTCGGACAGGCGCAACTGTCCCTCGAAGCTGGGCAGGTCGCCGTTGCGGATGCGGCGCTGCAGTTCGCTGCGGCTGATGCCCACCAGGCGGGCGGCGCGCGAGACACTCAGGAGCTGGGGCATGGTGGCGCGGCGGAAGACGGCGGTCCGGAAACGGGCGGTGATGCGTTGCGGGCGGTCATGCTATGACAATTCTAGCGCATTCCCGCCCCCCCGGCTGGCGCGGGCCTTGCTGTGCTATGATCCCGCTGCCCCGCCGCGCCCGGGGCGGGAAAGGACGCAACCGACAGGAGTGGAACATGATTCTCATCCGGAACCTGCTGGCGCTGGTGGGACTGCTGGCGCTCATCGGCGCGGGCATCGGCGCCGCCTGGCTGGCACCCTATGCCGAGGGCATTTCCCAACTGGACGTGGGGGCCCGCAAGACCTACCTGGACATGGCCCGGATCCTGGTGGAGACGGGCAGCGCGGCCCAGGCCACGGTGTGGAAGGTCCCGGTGGCGGAAGGGCTCAAGCCCGAGGACGTGGAGGATACCATGCGCTCGGTGGCCAACGAGCTCAACATCAAGAACGTGGGCGAACTCCCGCTGTACAAGCAGGTGGCAGCCATGACCGGCAAGCCGTTCCGGTTCA
>JALSIK010000072.1 GCA_026990045.1 Chromatiales bacterium
TGGGCGGCGAAGAAGAATTCGTTTCCTATGCGCTCTCCGCGCCCCCGCGCCACCGGGTTGAAGTCGCGGGGGTGTGACGGCGCGGCCGTCGCACCGCGCCACCCGGTGCGTTCGCAGGCGAACGCCGCCTACGAAGGCCGATGTGCCGTACCCAGGAGCGCCCGCACCCGCTCCAGGTCGGCCTCGGTGTCCACCCCCGGCGGCGGGACCTCATCCGCCAGGCCCACGGCGATGGCGTGGCCGTGCCACAGCACCCGCAGCTGCTCCAGGGCCTCGGCCTCCTCCAGCGGCGACGGCGAAAGCTCCGCGTAGCGGGCCAGGAAGCCGGCGCGGTAGGCATAGAGGCCGATGTGGCGCAGGCACTCCGCCGCCCCCGGCGGCAGGACCCGGGTGCCGCCGGCGAAGGCGTCGCGGTGCCACGGCACCGGCGCGCGGCTGAAATACAGGGCCCGGCCGGCGGCGTCGCGCACCACCTTGACCACGTGGGGGTCGAACAGCTCGGCGCCGTCCGTCACCGGCGTGGCCAGGGTGGCCACCGCGGCATCCGGGTCGGCCGCCAGCAGCGCCGCCACCTGGCGCAGGCAGCCCGGCGGCATGAGCGGCTCGTCACCCTGGAGATTGACCACCACGGCCTCCTCCGGCCAGCCCAGCAGGCGCACGGCCTCGCCGATGCGCTCGGTGCCGTTGCGGTGGTGGGTGCCGGTCATGCACACCTCGGCGCCGAATCCGCGCGCGGCGTCGGCGATGCGCTCGTCGTCGGTGGCGACCACCACCTGGCCGGCACCGGCCTCGCAGGCGCGGCGGAAGACGTGCTCGATGAGGGGACGGCCGCCCACGTCGGCCAGGGGCTTGCCCGGCAGCCGCACCGCGGCGTGGCGTGCCGGGATCACGATGCGGAAGCTCACTTGACCTCTTCGTCTGGAGCCAGGCGGCGGGCCTCTTCCTCCAGCATCACCGGGATGTCGTCGCGGATGGGATAGGCCAGGCGGTCCGCCTTGCAGATGAGCTCCGCCGGTTCACGGCGGTACACCAGGGGCCCCTTGCAGACCGGGCAGGCCAGGATGTCCAGCAGCTTTTTATCCATGCCGTTTCTCGAGCAGGTTGAGCAGGTTGATGCCGAAGTGGTCCGGCAGCCGGGCCTCCACCGGCAGGTACCACATGTGGTCCCGGGCGTAACGGGTGCATTTTACGGCATCCTTCTCCGTCATCACCACGGGCAGGTCGTCGCCGAAGGCCAGGTCGGCACCGATGTAGGCATGGTGGTCGGGAAAGGAATGGGGCTCCACCTCCAGGCCCGCCTCGCGCAGGCGGTCGAAGAACCCTGCCGGGTCGCCCAGCCCGGCCACCGCGTGGACCCGCCGCCCGCGCAGCTCCGCCAGGGGCCGGGTGCGGTTTTCGTCGCGCAGGTTGACCAGGGTGTCCCCTTCGTAGTGCATGGGGTACTCGTCGGCCCCCATCCCCTGCCCGCCCTTGACCACCACGAAGTCCACCCGTCCCAGGCGCGAGGCCGGTTCGCGCAGCGGCCCCGCCGGCAGGCAGTGGCCGTTGCCCAGGCGGCGGCGGCCGTCCACGGTGGCGATCTCCACGGTGCGGCCCAGGCGGTAGTGCTGCAGGCCGTCGTCGCTGATGATGATGTCGCAGTCGCTGTGTGCCAGCAGGGCCTCCACCGCCGCCACCCGGTCCGGACCCACCGCCATGGGGCAGCCGCTGTGGCGGGCGATGACCAGGGCCTCGTCGCCCACCATCACCGGGTCGGCATCGGCCCGCACCTGCTGCGGCCAGCGCCGGGCGCGCCCGCCGTAGCCGCGGCTCACCACGCCCGGGCGGAAGCCCGAGCGGCGCAGGAAGCGCGCCAGCCAGATGACCAGCGGCGTCTTGCCGGTGCCGCCCACGGTGAGATTGCCCACCACGATGACCGGCACCGGGGCGCGGAAGGCGCGGCGCAGTCCGCTGCGCCAGGCCAGCCGGCGGGCCACGGCGGCGGTGCAGTACAGCGCCGACAGGGGCAGCAGGACGCGGCACCAGCCGCTGCCGCCGTACCAGGCGCGCTCCAGCCAGTCTCTCACGTCCGGCTGCCCTCCAGCGACCGGACCTCCCCGAACTGCATGCGGTGCAGGCCGGCATAGAGGCCGCCCCGCGCCAGCAGCTCGGCGTGGCGCCCGGTCTCGCGGATGCGGCCGTCCTCCAGCACCACGATGAGATCGGCGTGCTCGATGGTGGACAGGCGGTGGGCGATGACCAGGGTGGTGCGGTTGGCGACGAGGGTCTCCAGCGCTGCCTGGATGTGGCGCTCCGACTCGGTGTCCAGGGCCGAGGTGGCCTCGTCCAGGATCAGGATGGGGGCGTCCTTGAGCAGGGCGCGGGCGATGGCGATGCGCTGGCGCTGGCCGCCGGACAACATCACGCCGTCCTCCCCCACCACGGTGTCCAGCCCCTCGGGCAGGCGCTCGATGAACTCCCAGGCATGGGCGGCCCGGGCCGCGCGCTCGATGGCCGCCCGGTCAGCGCGCTGCTCCAGGGCGCCGTAGGCGATGTTGTGGGCGATGGTGTCGTTGAACAGGGTCACCTGCTGGCTCACCAGGGCGATCTGGGCGCGCAGGTCCGGGAGCCGGATCTCCTGCACGTCGATGCCGTCGAGCAGGATGCGGCCCCGGGTGGGGCGATAGAAGCGCGGCAGCAGGTTCACCAGGGTGGTCTTGCCCGCACCGGAGCGGCCCACGAAGGCCACGGTCTGGCCCGGCTCGATGACCAGGTCGATGTCCTCCAGCACCGGGCCCTTGTCCTCGCCGTAGCTGAAGCCCACCCCCTGGTACTCGATGCGGCCCCGGGCGCGGGCCAGGGGACGGGTGCCGGTGTCCTCCTCCGCGGGCTCGTCGAGAAAGGCGAACACCGCCTGGGCCGCGGCGATGCCCTGCTGCAGGCTGGCGTTGATGGTGGTGAGGCGGCGCACCGGCTGCATGAGCAGGACCATGGCGGTCATGAAGGAGACGAAGGTGCCGGCGGAGATGCTCTCGCGCATCCCCGGCGAGGTGGCCAGCCACACGATGAGGGCGAACGCGGTGGCCACCATCATCTGGATGAAGGGCACGCTGAAGGCGTTGGTGGCCGCCAGCTTGAGCTGCTGGCGCCGGTTGTACTCGTTGATGCCGGCGAAGCGGCGCTCCTCGTAGGCCTGGCCGCCGAAGACCTTGACCACGCGGTGGCCCTCGATGGTTTCCTCGGCCACGTGGCTCACGTCGCCCATGGAGCCCTGGATGCGCCGGCTGAGCTTGCGGAAGCGGCGGCTGATGAACACCACCAGGGCGGCGACGAAGGGCGCCAGCACCAGGAACACCGCCGCCAGCAGGGGGCTGGTCCAGAACATGAGCCCCAGCAGGGCCAGCACCGTGAGCACGTCGCGCACCAGCACGGTGATGACGCTGGAGGCGGCCTGGGCCAGCTGCTCCACGTCGTAGAGCAGCTTGGCGATGAGGGTGCCGGAGGAGGACACGTCGTAGAAGCGCACCGGAAGCGCCAGCAGGTGGCGGAACATGCGCGCGCGCAGATCGCGGATGACGTTGCGCGCCACCCAGGCCATGCCGAAACCGGAGGCGAACCCCGACACCACCCGCACCAGGAACACGCCGATGATGGCCAGCGGGATCCAGCGGATGTCGGCGTCCGCGGCGCTGACGAAACCCTCGTCCAGCAGCGGCTGCATGAGGCGGGCGAAGCCGGCATCGGTGGTGGCGTGCACGGCCATGGCCGCCACCGCCACGGCGAAGACCTTCCAGTAGGGAAAGACGAAACCCAGCAGCCGGCGGTACACCGCCAGGCCGCCGGGCTGGGCAGACCTTGCCGTCATGGGCTCAGCGCGAGTCCCCGGCCTGCCGTGTCACCAGGTTGATGCGGGTCAGGCCCACCTGGCGGGCCGCGTCCATGGCCTTGATCACGGCCTCGTGGGGCGTGCGGCGGTCGGCGCTGATCATGAGCTGGGGCGTCTGGCCGCCGCTGAGCAGCCCGCGCAGCACGCGCTTGAGGCCGGCCACGCTGCCGTCGGCCACGCGCTTCTGGTTGATGAAATAGCGCCCCTGCCCGTCGATGCCGATCTCGATGACCTGCTTTTCCACCTTCAGCTTCTCGCCGCTGGCCTCGGGCAGGTCGATGGCGATCTGGGTCTCGCGGTTGAAGGTGGTGGAGACCATGAAGAAGATGAGCAGCAGGAAGACGACGTCGATGAGCGGGGTCAGGTTGACCTGCGGCTCCTCGTCGCGGCGCGGGCGCAGCATCATGCCGCGGCACCCGTGCGGCTTTCCTGCTCGCGGTCGCCGTGCATCACGTCCACGATCTTCATCGCCTCCTGCTCCATGTGCACCACCAGCTCGTCCACCCGGCCGCGGAAGTAGCGGTAGAACATGAGGCTGGGGATGGCCACCACCAGCCCCGCGGCGGTGGTGATGAGGGCCTCGGAGATGCCGCCCGCCAGGGCCGAGGGATTGCCCACGCCCTGGGTGGTGATGGCGGCGAAGACCTTGATCATGCCGATGACGGTGCCCAGCAGGCCCAGCAGCGGGGTGATGGCGGCGATGGTGCCCAGGGTGTTGAGGTAGCGCTCCAGCTCCAGCACCACCTGGCGGCCGGTGTCCTCGATGGTCTCCTTCATGATCTCGCGCGGATGGCTGCGGTTGATGAGCCCGGCGGCCAGGATGCGGCCCAGGGGCGAGCTCTTGCGCAGGGCCTCGATGTGCTGGGCGTCGAGCTGGCCGGACTTGTACCACTGCCAGATCTGCGCCACCAGGTGGCGCGGCGCGATGCGTTCCTTCTGCAGGGTCCAGAACCGCTCGCCGATGATGGCCAGCGCGATCACCGAGCACAGCAGGATCGGGACCATGAGCCAGCCCCCGGCTTGGATCATCTCGAACACGGCAGCGGGTCCCCCCGTTTCAGCAGGAATGATACAAGTTATTGAAAGGGGGTAACTTTAACAGATGCCCCCCGGGCCCGGAAGGGCACCGGTCAGGGCCCGTGCCAGAACCGGCGCGCCGCCTCGCGCCAGCGCACCAGGCGCAGCGGGCCGGCGGCGGGCGCGTCCACCAGCACCGCCCCGTCGCGCCCGGTCTGCGCCAGGACCGCGCCCGCCGCGCGGTAGCGCGCCGTCACCTCGGGAGCGGGAAAGCGGAACCGGTTGCGCCAGCCGGCGGGGAACACCAC
>JALSIK010000073.1 GCA_026990045.1 Chromatiales bacterium
GGACAACGGTCGTCGAGGCCGCGATGCAAGCCGGGGAACGGATCCTGCCTGATTTGGCGTCCGTGCCGCACCCACTGGACGGTGCGCATGCACCGGCACGGCACCCGCGCCGGACAACCGGGGGCGATGTTCCGGCCGGACACGGCGGCGGCCCCCCGCCGCGGCCGCATCCCGGCCGCCAGCCGCCAGGCACCAGCACCCGCGTGTCTCCCGGCCCGCGGGCCGGGAGACACGGGCCGCCATGACCCTGGAGCGGGCACGCGAGCTGCTGGCCCAGCACGTGGCCCTGGGCAGCGGCTACAACCGCAACGCGGCCCGGCTGGTGCTGGCGGAGGTCCAGCGGGAGCACGGCCAGGCGGCGGTGGACGCCCTCATCGTGGAGCTGGACCTCGCCACCCACTTTGGTTTCCGCCCCGGGCACCCCATTAGGATATGAGAGCCGGCACCCCTTGGGCGGGGGCCGGCGGTTCACCGACTCGTCAGGGGGGATGACGCCATGCAACTGCCGCTCCAGATCACCTTCCGTCACATGCCACGGTCGGAGGCCATGGAGGCCCGCATCCGCGAGCTGGCGCAGAAGCTGGAGAAATTCTACGACCGCATCACCAGCTGCCGGGTGGTGGTGGAACCGGCGGGACGGCACCACCACAAGGGCAGGCTGTACAACGTCCGCATCGACGTCACGGTGCCGGGCAGGGAGCTGGTGGTCAGCCACCTGCCGGAGGACCACCACGAGTACGAGGATGCCTACGTCTCCATCCGCGAGGCCTTCGACGCCATGCGCCGGCAGCTCGAGGACTATGCCCGCGTCCGCCGCCACGAGGTGAAACACCATGAACCCCCGCCCCAGGGCCACGTGAGCGAGATCCATCCGCCGGAGGACTACGGCATCATCACCACGCCCGACGGGCGGGAAATCTATTTCCACCGCAACAGTGTGGTCGAGGTCGACTTCGACCGGCTGGAGGTGGGCGACGAGGTGCGCTTTGCCGAGGAGCAGGGCGCCACCGGCCCCCGGGCCAGCACCGTGCACGTGGTGCGCCGGCGCCACCACCGTCCCGCCCCCGGTGCGGGCGGATGAGGCCCGGCGCGGCCGGAGGCAGAAAAAGCTTCGCAGGGAGGCGGGAACGTGCTACATTGCCCGTCAGACAAGTCCGCCTCCCGCACTTCCGGCGTCCGCCGCGTTCGCACGAATCCCGTCAACGCCCGTATTGTTCGCCCGCCCCGGACCGGACCTGATCCAACCGGCCGCGTGCGCGGCCGTCGTCGCCGCCTGATTTGTCCGGGTTGGTCATCCGGTGACGCATCCGAGCAACCCGTTCTTCTGAAGCGAGTAACGATATGAAACTGTACGTAGGCAACCTGCCCTATAGCGTCACCAGCGACGATCTGCGCACCACCTTCGCCGAGTTCGGCGAGGTCGCCAGCGTCGACGTCATCACCGACAAGTACACCGGGCAGTCCAAGGGCTTCGGCTTCGTCGAGATGCCCAACAACTCCGAGGCCGACGCCGCCATCAAGGCCCTCAACGAGTCCAACTACAAGGGCCGGCCCATGCGGGTCAACCAGGCCAAGCCCCGCGGCGACCGCCCCTCGCGGCCCCGCTACTGAGGCACCGGGCCGCACGGTCCGAAACGGAAACGGCCCCCTCGCGGGGGCCGTTTTTTTACATCAGGGCAACAGTGAGATCGCGGCGGCTGCAGGCCGTGCCGATGCACGCCTGCAGGGTGAGCGTGTGCTGCATGGTGACGTCGAACATGTCCAGCGCCATGTTGCTCTGAGTCGAGACCGGCTGACGGCAATAGAACACCAGGTCGGCATCCCACACGCAGGCGAAACGCTGCTGCAGAGCGCAACTGCGCCCAGGCCCGCACTCCACTTTCATGAGGGTGGAGGTGAGCATCGCACCGTTCACGTCCGGACCCGCAAGAGTGACGGTGATGGCCACCGGGCTGGAGGCCGTAATGTCCCAGTTGATGTCGGTGGGCCCCTCGGCCTGGAACTGGGTCGTGGGGACGTTCTGGGGAGGGCGGGTCAAAAAGAAGTCGTTGATGGCGGGCGGCTGGTCCTGGTTCTGTCCGTCGTCGCCGCCGCCGCAACCGCCCAGCAGCAGGATCCCCGCGGCCAGCAGGGTCAAGGTCGCTTTGCCGTTCATGGTGCTTTCCTCCCGGTTGTTATGAGATTTTTTCCACGCGCGGCGGTGCACCGGCGCGGGCCGGCGGGCCGCTCGAGGGGGACGCAGGGGGGTGCCGTGTCCTCCTTGCACTGTGGAGCCGGAAGGAATCCGCTTCCGGCGCCCGTCTAATTAACCCAGTCCCCCGCCGCCGTCAAGCCTCCGGCCCCGCCCCGGCTGGCCGCCCCGCCGGCGGCCGGGCATAATACCGGGCCTTGCGCTGGGAAATCGGCAGGAGACCCCATGAACGCCCAGGTTTTGAAGCCCGAGGAGTACTTCATCCGGGAGGAACCCTACTACCAGCCGGTGGGAGACGAGATCGCCGTCTTCGAGGCGGCCTACGCCCAGCGGCTGCCGGTACTGCTCAAGGGCCCCACGGGCTGCGGCAAGACCCGCTTCATGGAGCACATGGCCTGGCGCCTGGGCCGCCCGCTCATCACCGTCTCCTGCCACGACGACCTCACCGCCTCCGACCTGGTGGGCCGGTTCCTGGTGCGCGGCGGCGAGACGGTGTGGGTGGACGGGCCCCTGACCCGCGCCGTGCGCGCCGGCGCCATCTGTTACCTGGACGAGGTGGTGGAGGCGCGCAAGGACACCACCGTGGTCATCCACCCCCTGGCCGACGACCGCCGCGTGCTGCCCATCGAGAAGCTGGGCGAGATGGTGGCGGCCGGGCCCGACTTCTGCCTGGCCATCTCCTACAACCCCGGCTACCAGAGCGTGCTCAAGGATCTGAAACAGAGCACCCGCCAGCGCTTCGTGGCGCTGGAGTTCGACTACCCGGAGCCGGAGCTGGAGGCGCGCATCGTCCAGCGCGAGACCGGCATCGACCCGGAGCTGGCCGCGCGCCTGGTGAAGTTCGCCGGCATGACCCGCAACCTCAAGGGCTCGGGCCTGGAGGAGGGGGCCTCCACCCGCCTGCTGGTTCACGCCGCCCGCCTCATGGGCAGCGGGGTGGCGCCGGTGGCCGCCTGCCGCGCCGCCATCGCCGAGGCGCTCACCGACGATCCCGAGATGCTGGCGGCGGTCAACGAGCTCTCGTCCTCGCTGTTCTGAGGCCATGCCCGCCGCCGCGCTGAGCCCGGCCGAGATCACCGCCCGCCTCGACCGCTGCCTGGACGTGGAGTTCACGTTCCTGCGCACCGAGGAGCCGGCGGCGGTCATCGGCGGCCTGCCGCCGGCGCGGCAACGCTACATCCTGGAATGGACCGAGCGCGTCGCCGCCACCAACGTCCAGCTCGCCTACCGCTTCATCACCCGCGCCATCGCGGCCCTGGACCGGCTCGACCGCGAGGTCATCGAGGCCTGGGCCCTGCACGCCATGGACACCTACGACCAGCAGGGCCTGCACGCCGCGCTGGCGGTGATCGAGGACGTGGAGGCCTTCGTCCACCTGGTCCATGCCCGCACCGCCGGGGTGGTGCTGGCCGACAGCCTGGGGGTGCTCACCCACTTCGCCCACGGCCTGGCGGGACGGCCGCTGGCGCTGGCCGAGGGCGAGTCGCCCTGGACCGACACCGAGACCATCTTCCTGCCGCCGCTGCTGGCCCGGCTGCCGGCGCGCGAGGACAACTTCCTGCTGTACAAGGCGCTGGTGGCCCGGCTCTGGGCCCAGGCCCGCTTCGGCACCTTCCGCCACCCGCTGTCGCAGGCCGCCGCGGCCAGCGGCGAGCCCGAGGCCTTTCTCGCCCGCTTCCACGCGCTGGAATCCCTGCGCCTGGCCGGCTGCATCGGGCGCGAGCTGCCGGGGCTGGCCCGCGACATGGAGCGCCTGCGCCGGGCCCTGGGCGAGCCGCCGCTGCCGCCGGACTGGCAGGCCCTGGCCGCCGAGCTGGGGCGCCCCGGCACCGGCGTGGAACGGGTGCTGGAGCTGGCGGCCCGCCCCCTGGTGCCGCCCCCGCCCGGGTTCCTCGACGGCACCCTGGACGTGGCGGCGGTGGAGGCGTGCATGCAGGCGCGCGTGGCAAGGGAGCGGGCGCAACTGCGCACGGTGCTGCGCGACGTGGCCGAGGAGCTCACCCGCGGCGACGAGCGCGCGCCCGAGGCGCTGCGTTTCGGCACCCGGCGCGAGCCCGACCCCGGCCAGCCCGACGGCGAGCGCATCACCCTCACCCTGGACGCCGAGCCGGTGCCGGTGCCCGAGGTGGTCCACCGCCTCACCACCTCCATCGTGCAGGACCTGGGCCAGATCCCCGACGACTACCTGGTGCCGGCGGGCGACGGCGAGTACGACCCCTCCCTGCTCCGGGAGCAGGAGCCCGATCCCGACGACGTGTGGAAGGGCACCTACCACGAGGAGGGCGCGTTCCTGTACGACGAGTGGGACCACCGGCGCCGGCACTATCGCAAGAACTGGTGCGCGGTGCGCGAGAAGGACGTCACCCCGGTCCACGACGACTTCGCCGCGCGGACCCTGGCCCGCTACCGCGGCTTCATCAAGCACCTGCGCAAGACCTTCGAGGCCATGCGCGACGAGGACCGGGTGCTCAAGCGCCAGGTCCACGGCGACGAGGTGGACATCGACGCGCTGGTGGAGGCCCTGGCCGACGCCCGCGACGGGCGCGAGATGTCGGACCGCCTGTTCACCCGCGTGCACCGCTCGGAGCGCGACATCGCGGTGTGCTTCATGGTGGACATGAGCGGCTCCACCCAGGGCTGGATCAACGACGCCGAGCGCGAGTCCCTGCTGCTGCTGGCCGAGACCCTGGAGACCCTGGGTGACCGTTACGCCATCTACGGCTTCTCGGGCATGGCGCGCAAGAAGTGCGAGATCTTCCGTATCAAGACCTTCGACGAGCCCTACTGCGACGAGGTGCGCGCGCGCATCAGCGGCATCACGCCCCAGGACTACACCCGCATGGGCTTCGCCATCCGCCACCTCACCCGGATGCTGGGCGAGGTGGCCGCCCGCACCCGCATCCTGGTCGCCCTCTCCGACGGCAAGCCCGACGACTACGACCGCTACTACCGCGGCGAGTACGGCATCGAGGACACGCGCCGCGCACTGGTGGAGGC